>JAEZEY010000102.1 GCA_023432845.1 Pseudomonadota bacterium | reverse complement strand
TCTCGGGCCTGCGCGAGAACATCTCGCCGACCATCACCGCGGTCGCCACCATCCTGATCCTTGTGTCGGTCGTCATGCTGGCGTCGCTGGAAATGCTGCGCCGGCGCAACGAGCGCCTGCGCGGCATCCGTGGCGGCTAAAAGCGTTTTCGAGCGAAGTGAAAACCGGTTCGCGTGAAAAAAAACGCATTAAAGCTAAAGCCTGAACAGGCCGAGCCGTCGCGTACTTCTTCCGGCGCAATTCGCCCGCCCGTCGCTGCGGCAGGCGAAGCATTTAATCTCGTCATTCCGGGGCAGGTGCGAAGCACGTGAACCCGGAATCCAGAGGCAAGCGACAGTGGCTGGATTCCAGGTCCGGCCTGCAGCCGTCCCGGAATGACGAAAGACGTCAGATCCCCCGCATCAGCCCGCCATCGACCTTCAAATTCTGCCCGGTGATATAACCGGCGCCGTCGGACACCAGGAACGCCACCGTCGCGGCGATTTCCTCCGCCGTGCCGTAGCGCCGCATCGGCACACTGTCGCGGCGCGCGTCCTGCTGCGGCAGCGAGTCGATCCAGCCCGGCAGCACATTGTTCATGCGCACATTGTGCGTGGCATATTGATCGGCGAACAGTTTGGTGAAGGCGGCAAGGCCGGCGCGGAAGACGCCGGAGGTCGGAAACATCGGGCTCGGCTCGAAGGCCCAGGCCGTCGAGATGTTGACGATTGAACCCCGCTTCTGCGCCGCCATGATCCGCGCGACGAGACGCGCCGGCCGGATGGCGCTCAGCAGATACACGTCCATGCCGGTGTGCCACTGCTCGTCGGTGATTTTCAGAATGTCGTCGCGCGGCCCGTGGCCGGCGCTGTTCACGAGCGCATCGACGCGGCCCCAGGCCTTCATGGTCTCGTCGACCAGGCGCTTGAGATCGTCGTTCGACTGATTGGAGCCGGTGACACCGATGCCGCCGAGTTCTTTCGCCAGCGCCTCACCCTTGCCCGACGACGACAGGATCGCGACCTTGTAGCCGTCCGTGGCCAGTTTCCTCGCGCAGGCCGCGCCCATGCCGCTGCCGCCCGCCGTCACGATCGCCACTTTCATAATTTCGTCTCCATAATTCCGTCATCATCGGGCTTGACCCGGTGATCTCGCTTAGGATGGCAGTGAGCTCGCCTAAGCGGGATGGCCGGGTCAAGCCCGGCCATGACAGTATTGTACGCCACGAGAAAGAAACTCCATGCCCATCAAACCCGTCGCCGACTTCTCCCACTTCGATGCGCTCGACATCCGCGTCGGCCGCATCGTCAAGGTCGAGGAAGCGCAGACCAGGAAGCCGACCTGGCGCTTGACCATCGACTTCGGCGAGGAGATCGGCACCAAGGTGTCGTGCGGCGCCTATCGCAACTATCCGAAGGATGCGCTGCTCGGCCGCCAGGTGCTGGCGGTCGTCAACTTCGCGCCGCGCAAGATGGGGCCTGAAGTATCGGAGGTGCTGACGCTCGGCGTGCCAGGCGACGACGGCGCGACGATCTATGTGACGCCGCAGCAGGAAGTCGAGATCGGCGTCTCCCTCTTCTAGAAAGCCGGAACGCTTCACTTTGCCGCGCGTTCAGCGAATGGGGAATGAACGCAGGAGAAGCATCATGCCTCGCGGCAGCAAGGCGGCCTACACCGGCAAGCAGAAGCGCAAGGCCGAGCACATCGAAGAAGGCTACGAGAAGCGCGGCGTTTCGCACAAGGAAGCGGAGCGGCGCGCCTGGGCGACGGTCAACAAGGAATCCGGCGGCGGCAAGAAATCGGGCTCCGGCCGCGGCAAGGCCGAAAGCCACGCCTCTTCGCGCAAGGGCGGAAAATTGGGCGGCAAGCTCGGCGGCCGGGCTTCGGCCGCACGCTCCAAGGCGGCGCACTCACGCTCGGCCAAGAAGGCGGCGGCGACGCGCAAGCGGCGCGGGCATTGAGGCTTTAGAAATCAGCCCACTGCGCCGCGCGGCCCGAACGATAGCGCGGCGGTTCGATGAAGATTTCCTCGAAGCCGTAAGGCGGCAGGCCCATGCGCTCGCGCACGATCCGCTCCTGATGCATGACACGCTTGCGCGGGCGGAACTCGACCGTCCGCGAACTGCGCGGGCGACGGACCTGCGGCGCCGCGCCCGGCCGGCTGCCGATGATGTCGATGCGGGTCGCGCCAACGTTGCGTTTGACCAGATCGAACAGCACTGCGGCGTTCTTCGGGTGCAGGCGGATGCAGCCATGCGAGGCCGGGCGCCCGAGACGCGAGATTTCGTAGCTGCCGTGGATAGCGTAGCCGCCGGCAAAGAAAATAGAGTGCGGCATCGGCGACCAGTCATATTTGCGCGAGTACCACTGACGCTCGAGGCGCTGCGGCCGGTAGGTGCCGTTCGGCGTGTTGTAGCCCCAGCGCCCGGTCGAGACGGGCCAGCGATATTGCGTGGTGCCATCGACCTCGACGGTCAGCTCCTGCGTCGACTTGTCCACGGTGACGATAACGCCCGCCTGCGCCGCATGAGCAGCGAGCGACAGCGCAAGTGCGAACAAAGTGGCGGCCAGTCGACGCATGACAAAACTCCCGGCGCCTGTTTACCGTGACCAAGGCCGGCTCCGGACGGCCTTCGCAAAATGTGGTTAGCGCACGATGCCATATTTGCGGTCAAGGCTTCGCAGCCAAGCCTCGCGCCCGCGCAGCACCTCGGCCTCGCTGCCGACCGACGTGAACCGCTCGCCGCGGACCGGCCGCACCTTTTGTGCCATCACGGGCCGGACCATCATAGGCCGCACCGGCGGTATCGCCACCGGCGCATTGTCGCGCGGCAGCGCCGCCGCCGTCAGCATTGCGGGCCGGGCCTGCGGCAGCGCATCCGGCGTTACAGTCACTTGAATCACGTCGTCATCGGTGGCGCTGGCAAGCGCCGTCGCGGCATCGGCCGGCTGGTCCACCACCGCGATCGGCGTGTCGGCTGGATAGTCCTGTTTCGGCAGCGGCCCGTTGACCACCACGATGCGCGCATTGGCGCGGCCACGGGCGCGCACCATGGCGAACAAGGTCGCCGCGTTCTCCTTGCTCAGCCGCACGCAGCCGTGGGAGGCACGGCGGCCGAGGTGCTTTTCCTCGGTGGTGCCGTGCATCGCGTAGCCGCGATAGAAGAAGATCGAATGCGGCATCGGTGCCCAATTGTACTTGCGCGAATACCATCTCTTCTCGAACCGCACCGGGCGGAATTTTCCGGCTGGCGTGTCATAGCCGCGGCGGCCGGTGGAGACTGGCCAGCGATAGCGCTCGGCGCCGTCGACGGCAACGGCCACGCGTTGCTGCGCCTTGCTGATGGTGATGACGATCTCGGCCCGCGCGCCGGAGGGCGCGAATGCCATGAGGGCCGCAACGGCAGCAGCAACACCAACACAACGCATGGCAGGACCTTCCCGGTACGTGATCGGCCAAGGATCGCCGATCACGGCCAAGGTTGTAAAGCTTTCGTTAACCATAAAAGTACCTGATGTTGTTCGGATTTCCGTGATGACGGCTGATGGAACCCGCCCGGGCGTGGCTTAAACCATGCCGCGCAATTGACCTGACAGGCCGGGGCCAAATCGCTTAAATCGCAAGGTCATGACGTCCCGCGCAGCCATCATCGGTGCCTGCTTCACGCTGCTCGTTGCCGGCGCGTTCGCCGTCGGGCAGACGCTGGACAATGCGCCCGATGCCGCGCCGCCGGCCGCGTCCGGCTCACCAGCGGAGAAGCCC
>JAEZEY010000048.1 GCA_023432845.1 Pseudomonadota bacterium | reverse complement strand
CCGTTGGTCCCCGCGAATGGGGGGACCCAGAGGCGCCAAATTCCGCGTATAGACTGGGTTCCCGCTTGCGCGGGAACGAACGGGGTTTGTTGTACCGCTTGAGAAGAGATTGAATATGTTCACCGGCATCGTCACTGACCTCGGTGAAATCCGCACGGTCGATGCCCGCGCCAACAACCTGTCGCGGCTGACGATCTATACGCGCTACCCGCGCGAAGAGCTCGTCGAGGGTGCTTCGGTCGCCTGCAACGGCGTCTGCCTCACGGTAGTCGGCGCCGGTGAGGAAGACGGCCGCACCTGGTTTGCCGCCGATGCCGCCGCCGAGACGCTCGCCATCACCACGGTCGGCCGCTGGCGCCATGGCACCCGCATCAATCTCGAACGCCCCTTGAAGATCGGCGACGAACTCGGCGGCCATCTGGTCGCCGGCCATGTCGATGGACTTGCCAGAGTCGTCGGCCGCGAGGACATGACCGATATGGCGCGCTTCACCTTGCGCGCGCCGCCGGCGTTGGCGTGCTTCGTCGCGCCGAAGGGCTCGATCGCGCTCGACGGGGTGTCGTTGACCGTCAACGCCGTGGACGGCGACGAATTCACCGTCCTCATCATCCCGCACACACTGACGGTGACGACCTTCGGCGGCCTGAAGGCCGGCGACGACGTCAATCTCGAGGTCGACACCATGGCGCGCTATGCGGCGCGGCTGATCGAGAAGCGCTGATTGATCGCTGGAGCGCGACCTGCTCCGGCATGGCTGCGGGTTTTTGCCAGAGTTTTTTGATTGCAATCTCTCGAACCTGCAATCAGTGGCAGGTGCGCCGTAACTTATTCATAACGCTCGATATGTAGATTGATGAGTATCAAGTTACAGGTACCACTAAATCAAACGCCGGCGCTTCCCACCCCACCATTCATCAAGGACCACCTCATGCGGCTCAACACGCCTGTGAGCGCTACCGAATTTTCGCTGCATGACGGCAAGACGATCGTGTCCACGACCGACCTCTTGGGCCGGATTACCTACGCTAATCCGTATTTCATCGAGGTCAGCGGTTACACTAAGGAAGAGCTGATCGGCGCGCCGCACAACATTCTACGCCATCCCGATATGCCGCAGGCGGCTTTCGCCGATATGTGGGCGACCATCAAGACCGGCAAGCCGTGGACCGGCGTGGTCAAGAATCGCCGCAAGAACGGCGACTACTACTGGGTCTTCGCCAACGTCACGCCCGTGATCGAGAACGGCAAGCCGGTCGGCTATGTCTCCGTGCGCACCAAGCCGAGTCGCACGCAGGTGGCGGCCGCCGATGCGCTGTATCGCCAGACGGCGGCGGGCGTGCCGCTGAAATTGCGTCAGGGTGAAGTGCTCGGCGGCGGCTTCATCGGTGCCGTCGCGCGGGCGATGCACCTGTCGTTGCGCGGCCGCATCGCCGCGACGATGTCGCTTATCCTGCTTGCGCTCGCCGCGTTCGGCTGGACCGCCTGGTCCTCGGACGATCTGGCGCGCGCCGGCCTCAGCGGCTGGGGCGCGGGCTTTGCTGGCGCGGTCGCACTCGTGGCCGGATCGTTCTGGCTCTATCTCGAGCGCAATGTGGTCGCGCCGATGCAGCAGGCCTTGAAAGCGGCCTTGTGCATGGCCGGCGGCGACATGACGACCGATATTGAAACGGCGCTGACCAACGACGTCGGCCAGTTGCTCCGCGCGCTACGGCAGATGAACATCAACCTGCGCAGCATCATTGGCGACGTGCGGCGCAATTTCGAGGCGATGCAGAAGGCGACCCACGAGATCGTCGAAGGCAATATCGATCTGTCCGGCCGCTCGGATTCGCAGGCCGCGGCGCTCGAGGAAACCGCCGCCAGCATGGAGCAGCTTGCCGCCACGGTGCAGTCGAACGCGCAGCGCTCGACGCAAGGTAACGAAGTCGCCGCCGCCGCGCTCGCCATCGCAGAGAAGGGCGGTACCGTGGTGCAGCAGGTGGTCAACACCATCGGCGAGATCAGCGAATCCTCGTCCAAGATCTTCGACATCGTCGACATCATCAACGGCATCGCGTCGCAGACGAATCTTCTCGCGCTCAATGCCGCGGTCGAGGCCGCGCGCGCTGGTGAGGCGGGCCGTGGTTTCGCCGTGGTGGCGACCGAGGTGCGTAGTCTCGCCCAGCGCAGCGCCGTGGCGGCAAGCGAGATCAAGCAGCTGATCGAGGGTTCTTCGGCCAAGGTCAATGCCGGTACGACGCTGGCGCACCAGGCCGGTGACACCATGAAGGAAATCATCCGCTCGGTGAACAGCGTCACCGCGATCATGGGCGAGGTGTCGGCCGCGTCGATGGAGCAGAGCACCGGCATTGGCGAAGTGAACCAGGCGGTCACGCAGATGGACGAGGTGACGCAGAAGAACGCCGAACTCGTCGAATTGTCGGCGCGCGCCACCGCCGGCCTCAACGACAGTGCAAGGACGCTGATGGAGGCGCTCGCCATCTTCAAGCTCGAGAGTACGAAGGCCCCAGCCGCCGCAACGCCGCGGCAACGCCCGGCGCCGATGCGGCGCGCCGCGTAACGGCGGCGTTTCTCGGCCGTTTTCGATGCAGTTCTGCGCTGGCGGCGCGCGCCGGCGCGGAGCCCTTGTTCGCGGTTCGCGCCCTTGCTACGACGCCGCTCGAACAGGGACAGAGAGATAATGGCCAAAAAGACAGTTGCCGCCAAAACGGGCGGCAAGACCGCTGCAAGTAAAACGGCGGCGAAGGCAAAGCCGCCGCACGTGCTTATCGTCGAAGCGCGTTTCTACGATGCGATCGCCGACGAACTGCTGCGCGGCGCCAAAGCCGTACTCGACGCGGCCGGCGCCACCCACGAGGTCATCACGGTTCCCGGCGCGCTGGAAATTCCCGGCGCCATCGCCATGGCGCTTGACGCGCCGAAGATGCGGAACACCTTCGACGGCGTCGTCGCGCTCGGCTGCGTCATCCAGGGCGAGACCTACCACTTCGACCTCGTGTCGAATGAATCGGCGCGCGGTCTGACCAATCTGTCGGTGCAGCGCGCCTTGCCGATCGGCAACGGCATTCTCACCGTCGACGATGAAGGCCAGGCGCGCGCGCGTCTCGGCGGCCTGCACGGTCACAAGGGCGAGGGCGCCGCAAAGGCTGCGCTGGCCATGATTGCGCTGAAGCGGTCGCTCTTGGGCAAATAATGGGCAAAGCTCCGACCAGCGAGAAGGACGGACGCAAGGCCAACAAGCGCGGCGCGGCGCGGCTTGCCGCCGTGCAGGCCTTGTATCAGATGGACATGGCCGGCGCGGGCCTCAACGACATCCTCGCCGAGTTCGAGAGCCACTGGCTGGGCCGCGAGGTCGAGGGTGCGCAGTATCTGCCGGCCGAAGCCGCCTTCTTCCGTGACATCGTCACCGGCGTGGTGCGCGAGCAGCGCGCGCTCGATCCGATGATTGACGAGGCGCTGCAGCAGGGCTGGCCGCTCAAGCGCATAGAGGCGGTGATCCGCGCCGCCTTGCGCGCCGGCGCTTACGAATTGTCGCATCGGCGCGACATTCCGGCCCGCGTCGTCATCACCGAATATGCCGATGTCGCCGCCGCCTTCGTCGAGCGCGACGAGACCGGCATGGTCAATGCCGTACTCGACCAGCTCGCCCGCAAGCTGCGTGGCGACGAGTTCGCGGCCTGACGCGCCATGGAGTAGGGTGCGCCCTATGTCCTCAGACAGCCCCTCCGGCGAAGACAAACTGATTGCCCGTTTCTTCGGCCCCATCGCCACCGATCCCGGCGCGCTGGGGCTCAGTGACGACGCCGCCTTCATCAAGCCGCCGCCGGGCACCGAGATAGTGCTCAAGACCGATGCCATCGTCGGCGGCATTCATTTCTTTGCCGAAGATCCCGCCGGCGCCGTGGCGCAGAAGGCGCTACGCGTGAACCTGTCCGACCTCGCCGCCAAGGGCGCAAAGCCGCTCGGCTTCCTGGTCTCGCTGGCCTTGCCGAAGGACATTGGCGACGACTGGCTCTCGGCTTTCGCATCCGGTCTGCGCGAGGACGCCGCGACCTACAAATGCCCGCTGTTCGGCGGCGACACCGTGCGCTCGCCCGGACCGATCATGGTGTCGGTCGCGACCTTCGGCAGCGTGCCGGAAGGCCGCATGGTCAAGCGTGCCGGCGCCGGAGCGGGCGATCATGTCTTCGTCACCGGCACCATTGGCGACGCCGCGCTTGGGCTTCGGCTTCGTCAGGGGGCAACTTGGCCGCTCAACGACGATCAGCGCGAGCATCTCACCTCGCGCTACATGCTGCCACGGCCGCGCAGCGCATTGGCGCAGGCTGTGCTCGACTATGCCTCTGCCTCCATGGACGTCTCCGACGGTCTCGCCGGCGATCTCGCCAAACTGTGCCGCGTCTCCAAGGTTGCCGCCGACATCGACTCCGCGCGCGTGCCGCTGTCGGACGCCGCGCAGGCCGCCATCGCGCATGACGCATCGCTGATCGAACCGGCGCTGACCGGTGGCGACGATTACGAAATCCTCTGCACCGTGCCGCCGGCCAATATCGACCGCTTCCGCGTCGCCGCCATGATGGCCAAGACAGCAATCACCGAAATCGGCGTCATCGCTGACGGCGAGGGTGCCGTGTTCCGCGGGCCCGATGGCGCGGCGATGACGTTCAGCCGCACCTCATTCAGCCATTTCTGACCACCAGTCATTTCGAGGGAACGATGGACGAAGACAAGCTCCGGCAGTCCTTCATGCCGGCGGGGCAGACGCCGAACTTCAACAAGCATCTGCGCGATTTCCCGACCTCGCTCTTCTTCCGCAAGAAGGCACCGCGCCGCGTGCCGCGCTTCGCCTTCGAATATGGCGACACCGGCGCCGGCGACGACGTCGGCATCGCGCACAACTGGGCCTCCCTCGACGGCGTCAAGATCGTGCCGCGCTATGGCGTCACCGCGGTGTCGCCGCCGGTCGGCGTCGAGCTGTTTGGCACGAAGTATTCAGCGCCGATCGGCATCGCGCCGATGGGCGGGCCGTCGATCGTCTGGCCCGGCGCCGATCTGATCATGGCTAAGGCGGCGCAGGCGGCGCGGGTGCCCTATGTTCTCAGCGTCGTCGGCGGCGCCACCGTCGAGCAGGCCGCCGAGGCCGCGCCCGATGTCGCCTGGTTTCAGATCTACCGCTTCGCCGCCGACGATCACCGCATGGGTTTCGACCTGGTGCGGCGCGCGCAGTCCGCCGGCGTCAAGGTGCTGACGCTCACGGTCGACACCCCGGTGCGCACCGTGCGCTCGCGCGAGACCTATGCCGGGCTCGGCAACGAGTTCCGTCCCAATGCGCGCATGATCGCCGAGATGCTGGTGCGGCCGCGCTGGCTGATGGCGCTGCTGCGCAATGGCTATCCGCGCTTTGCCAGCATGCAGCAATATGCCGGTGGCAAGACCGCGACCAACGACATTATCCGCTTCGCCCGCAGTGTCATGGGCGGCGCCTTTCTATGGGACGAGGTCGCGCGCTACCGCGACGCCTGGAAAGGCCCGATTGCGCTCAAGGGCATCATGCACCCGGAGGACGCCGAGAAGGCGCTGGCCCTCGGCATCGACGGCATCTGGGTATCGAACCACGGCGGCCGGCAGATCGAGGCTTTGGCGCCGGCCATCGACGTGCTGCCGGCCATTGCGTCCGTGGTCGGGAACAAGGCCACCGTCCTGTTCGACAGTGGCATCCGCTCCGGCCAGGACGTCATGCGCGCCCTGGCCCTCGGCGCCAACGCCGCCTTTGCCGGCAAGTCGTTCCTGTGGGCGATCGCCGCGCTCGGCGAGGAGGGCCCCGGCCAACTCATTGACCTCTACATCAACGAACTGCGCGCCTCGCTCGGCCAGATCGGCGTCCTGTCGCCGGCCGAGGCCCGCGCGGCCAAGGTCCTGCACCCGACCCGGATAGCCTTCTGACGGCATTCGGGTAGTCCTGTCCCGAAAGAGGGAAAACAACCCAGCCCTGCGACTTTCGGAGTAGCCGCGTTCTGTGCCGCCCGCTAAGAGGGGAAAAATTTTGCCCGGGAAACTCGCCGATGTCGGCGGCCGCCGAATCCCTTCCGCATGCCTTCGATGACAATCTGGCCAAGCGTAACGCCCGGGTGCTGGCCGTGGCGCAGGCGCTGGCCGGAGGCAACAACACGGTCATCGTCTCGACAGCCTCGATCGTCGGTTCGATGCTGGCGCCGGACAAGGGCCTCGCCACGCTGCCCGTCACCGGCATGGTGCTCGGCATGTGGGTCGGTACGCTGCCGCTCGGCTGGCTGGCGCGGCGCTATGGCCGGCGCAATGCGCTGCAATCGGGCTCGCTGTTCGGCGTGCTGTCCGGGCTCGTCTCGTACACGGCGGTGATGCAGGGCTCGTTCTGGCTCCTGATCCTCGGCACCTTCTTCGGCGGTCTCTACGCCGCCGCGCATCTGTCCTACCGCTTCGCCGCCGCCGACACGGCCAGCGAGCGCATGCGGCCCAAGGTGGTGTCGTGGGTCCTGGCCGGGGGCGTATTCGCCGCCGTGATCGGGCCGCAGCTTGTGATCTTCACCAAGGACCTGATGCCGCCTTACCTCTTTGCCGCCAGCTATCTCGGCCAGTCGGCCTGCGCGGTCCTGGCCGCCGTCGTGCTCGGCTTCGTCAAGGTGCCGCCGCCGGCGCCGGTGCGTGACGAGTCCATGCGGCCGCTCGGCGCGATCGTGCGTACGCCACGTCTCATCGTTGCCGTGGCCTGCGGCGTGGTCAGCTACGGCGTGATGAATCTGGTCATGACCTCGGCGCCGCTCGCCATGGTCGGCTGCGGCCACTCGGTGACCGACGCCGCGCTCGGCATTCAGTGGCATGTCATCGCCATGTATGCGCCGAGCTTCATCACCGGATCGCTCATAGTGCGGTTCGGCGTAGAGCGCGTCACCGGCTTCGGGCTGGTGCTGCTGGCGCTTTCCGCAGTGGTCGCGGTCGCGGGCCTGAGCGTGGCGCATTTCTGGATCGCGCTCATCGTGCAAGGCGTCGGCTGGAATTTCGCCTTCATCGGCGCGACGACGATGGTGACGCAGTGCCACCGGCCCGAAGAGCGCACCAAGGTTCAGTCCTTCAACGACTTCATCATCTTCGGCTCGATGGCCGTGACGTCGTTCTCGTCGGGCCAGTTCCTGGAGCTGTTCGGCTGGGCGATGCTGAACGAACTGGTGTTCCCGCTGGTCGCGATTGCCGGCGCGCTGCTGATCTGGCTGGTCATCCGCAAGCGCGCGGAGGCGGAGTCGGCCGTTTAGCTGGTATGATCGGCGCATCATGACCGACGCGCCGCCCTTTACCATTCATCACGTTGCTAGTGCGGCCGATCTGGCCGATGCCATCGCGCTGTTCCGCGCTTACGCGGAGTCGCTGCCGGTCGATCTGGCCTACCAGGGCTTCGAGGCTGAGATGGCGGCGATGCCGGGCAAATACGCACCGCCCAAGGGGGTGCTGCTGATCGCGCGCAACGGCGAGGGCAGGGCGATCGCCTGTGCCGCGCTGCGGCCGATCGAGCCCAACGGCACCTGCGAGATGAAGCGGCTCTATGTGACGAGCGAGGGTCGCGGTCTTGGCCTTGGCAAGCGGCTGGTCGAGACGCTGTTCCATGAGGCCCGCCGTATTGGCTATCGCGAAATGTGGCTCGATACGCTGCCGTCGATGACGGAAGCCATCGCGCTCTACCGCCGCTTCGGCTTTGAGGCGATGGCGCCGTACTATGACACGCCCATCGAGGGCACCTTGTTCATGCGGAAGGTGCTTCAGCCTCACGATTTGTAGCCGGATGAGCGCAACGAAATCCGGGGGCGGCATCTGTCACCATGCCAAGCCACCGCACGGCGGCTGGAGGGCATCGCGTCGCTCGGCCCGCTCTACGGCTCACCATTTCCCGATCCCGAAGGATAGGCAGAGCGGGCGACAATGCGCGCCGTGAGTCTCCCGCGGACGCCGTTCCGGGTCCGGCCCCGCACTGAATTTCCTGTAAAATCAGCCCGTTTGGGGCGTTGCGTTGCGGCAACGTTTTTGGCATGGTCCGCGCGCTTTCCCGGTCGGGGTGAAGCGCCCTCAAAGCGGCCATCCTCGACGCTCCTGGCACCGGCGGGAGCGTTATGTTCCCGCCCGCCATAAATCTATTCGAGGATGATCATGACTGCTCTTTGGGCCATTATCGCCTGCGGTGCGCTCTCCATCGTCTACGGCATCTGGGCCATCAAGTCCGTGATGTCGGCCGATGCGGGTTCGGCGCGCATGCAGGAAATCGCCGGCGCTGTCGCTGAGGGCGCGCAGGCCTATCTCAAGCGTCAATACACCGCGATCGCAATGGTTGGCGCCGTTGTTTTCGTCGGCCTGTGGCTGCTGCTCGGCAGCTGGGTCGCGATCGGCTTCCTGATCGGTGCCGTGCTGTCGGGTGCGGCCGGCTTTATCGGCATGAACGTGTCGGTGCGCGCCAACGTCCGCACCGCGCAGGCGGCGACCCGCTCGCTGTCCGACGGTCTCGACATCTCGTTCAAGGCGGGCGCGGTCACCGGCATGCTGGTCGCCGGTCTCGCGCTGCTCGGCGTTGCCGTCTACTACTGGTTCCTGATCGGACCCAAGGGCCTTGCCCCCGACAACCGCGTCGTCATCGACTCGCTGGTCGCGCTGTCCTTCGGCGCCTCGCTGATCTCGATCTTCGCCCGTCTCGGCGGCGGCATCTTCACCAAGGGCGCTGACGTCGGCGCCGACCTCGTCGGCAAGGTCGAGGCCGGTATTCCGGAAGACGATCCGCGCAACCCGGCCACCATCGCCGACAACGTCGGTGACAATGTCGGCGACTGCGCCGGCATGGCGGCCGACCTGTTCGAGACCTATGCGGTGACCGTGGTCGCCACCATGGTTCTGGCGGCGATCTTCTTCGTCGGCCAGCCGATCCTCGGCTCGGCGATGCTGTATCCGCTCGCGATCTGCGGCGCCTGCATCGTGACCTCGATCATCGGTACCTTCTTCGTCAAGCTCGGCCCGAACGGTTCGATCATGGGCGCCCTGTACAAGGGTCTCATCGCCGGCGGCGTGCTCTCGATCGGCGGGCTCGCCGTCGCGACGCACTACACCATCGGCTGGGGCCAGATCGGCACCGTCGCGGGCCTCGCGATTACCGGGAAGAACCTGTTCATCTGCGGCGTTCTCGGCCTCGTGGTGACGGGTCTCATCGTCTGGA
>JAEZEY010000482.1 GCA_023432845.1 Pseudomonadota bacterium | reverse complement strand
TATCATTGCCGAACAGGCTTTCGTAATGGTCCGAAACCTCGGCGATCGCCGCCGCGCGGTCGTCGCTGATGGTGATCGTGTTCGTGGCCTCGTCGTACGTGTTGGTGCGCATCTCGCGACGCAGCCGTTCCTGCAGGGCCGACTGTTGTTCTGCGCTCAGCCCCTCGTAGCCGCCACCGGCCCAGCCGTTCAGAAGCGCGACGGACTCGCGGTGCAGCCAGTCGGCCGACCAGTCGGGCGCGACGTAGCCGCCGTGGCCCCAGATCGAGCCGAGCTGCATCCCGCCCATCGACTGCCAGACCTGGCGGCCGCGCTGGAAGTCGGAGCGCGTATAGACGGTTTCACCGCTCTCGGTCACGACCCGCTCGGGTACGGGCGGATCCTTCAGACTGATGTCGTAACCAACCCACAAGAGAACGCCGAATGACGCCACAAGAAGGGTGATCAGCGCTATCCAGAGCTTGCGAAAACTGGTCACGTGCGGCCTCCCCGTGGTTTCACGCGCCACTATTGAAGATGCGGCGGCCGTAGGGTTTCTGCACGAACGGACGCCGAAGGGCAAATGCCAGCCCATCTGAGAACGGCGGTGAGAAAGTCGACCACGGTAGCGGCGGGATGAGCCCGCTGCGGGCGGCGTAAAAGTCGTCCACCTTTACCCTTTCTGGCGACAGGGAGGGCGGGAGGATTTTCACCGTGGATTTGTATCGGAAGGTTCGCCTGGCTTGTTCAGAAGGCATGAGCCAGCGCGAGGCTGCGCGTCAGTTTGGAGTTTCCCGCGACAGCGTCCGGAAGATGTTGGCGTTCTCGGTTCCGCCTGGATACCGGCGGACGGCGCCGGTGAAGCGGCCGAAGCTGGATGGGTTCACCGAGATCATCGATGGCTGGCTGGAGGGGGATCGCGAGGTCCATCGAAAGCAACGGCACACGGCGAAGCGGGTATTCGAGCGGCTTCGCGATGAGCATGGCTTCACCGGCGGCTATACGATCATCAAGGACTACATGCGGGAGCGCGAGCGGCGCGGCCGAGAGATGTTCGTGCCGCTGGCCCATCCGCCAGGACATGCCCAGGCCGACTTCGGCGAGGCTGTGGTCGTCATCGGCGGCGTCGAGCAGAAGGCGCACTTCTTCGTTATGGACTTGCCGCACAGTGATGCCTGCTTCGTGCGCGCCTATCCCGCGGCGACAGCGGAAGCCTGGGTAGACGGCCACGTCCACGCCTTCGCGTTCTTCGGCAGGGTTCCGGTATCGGTCCTCTACGACAACGATCGCTGTCTTGTTGCGAAGATCCTGGCGGACGGCACACGTCAGCGGGCCACGCTCTTCAGCGGGTTCCTGTCCCACTACCTGTTCCGAGACCGCTATGGCCGCCCCGGCAAGGGGAACGACAAGGGCAACGCGGAAGGATTGGTCGGCTATTCCCGCCGCAACTTCATGGTCCCGGTCCCGCGGTTTGTGAGTTGGGCTTCGTTCAACGCCTATCTGGAGGAGCAGTGTCGCAAACGTCAGGCGGATGTTCTGCGCGGCCAGTCCGAGACCCTCGGGGAACGCCTCGTGCGAGATCTGGTCGTGATGTCTGATCTGCCACCCGCGCCGTTTGATGCCTGCGACCAAGCCACCGGGCGAGTCAGTTCCCAAGCGCTGGTGCGCTACAAGACCAACGATTACTCGGTGCCGGTCGCCTACGGCCACCGCGATGTCTGGATCAGGGGCTATGTCGACGAGGTTGTGATCGGCTGCGGTGGGGAGCTCATCGCACGCCATCCCCGCTGCTATGACCGCGAGGACATGGTGTTCGATCCGGTGCATTACCTTCCGCTCATCGAGAGGAAGATCAATGCTTTGGAGCAGGCCGCGCCTCTTGCCGAATGGAACCTGCCGCCTGAGTTCGCAACCCTGCGCCGCCTGATGGAGGCGCGGATGATCAAGGCGGGACGCCGGGAATATGTGCAGGTTTTGCGCCTGCTGGAAACCTTCGACATCGATGATCTCCACGCGGCCGTGAAGAAGGCCCTGCAATTGGGCGCGGTCGGCTTCGATGCCGTGAAGCACCTCGCTCTCTGCCATGTTGAGAAACGGCCGCCGAAGCTGGACCTCGATGTCTATCCCTACCTGCCGCGGGCCAACGTGGGGACCACCTCGGCGGCAAGCTACATGTCTCTGCTGTCGGGAGACGCGGCATGACCGGTGCGCCGCAGATCCTGCTTGCTCATCACCTGAAGACGCTGAAGCTCCCGACCTTCTTGCGGGAGCACGAGAAGCTGGCGCGCCAATGTGCAGCCGAGGGCCTGGACCACGTCCAGTTCCTCGCCCGACTGGTCGAACTGGAACTGATCGACCGCGAGGGACGGATGATCGAACGCCGGATCAAGGTTGCAAAGTTCCCCGCCAAGAAGAGCCTGGACAGCTTCGACTTCAAGGCGATCCCGAAGCTCAACAAGATGCAGGTACTGGACCTCGCCCGTTGCGAATGGATCGAGCGGCGCGAAAACGTCATTGCGCTCGGACCGAGTGGCACGGGCAAGACGCATGTTGCTCTGGGGCTGGGACTGGCCGCTTGTCAGAAAGGAATGTCGGTCAGCTTCACTACGGCCGCGGCACTGGTCAACGAGTTGATGGAAGCCCGCGACGAGCGCCGCCTCCTGCGGCTCCAGAAGCAGCTGGCCTCGGTCAAACTGCTCATCATCGATGAACTGGGCTTCGTGCCTCTGTCAAAGACCGGCGCCGAGCTACTCTTCGAGATGATCTCGCAACGCTACGAGCGCGGCGCCACGCTCATCACCAGCAACCTGCCGTTCGACGAATGGACCGAGACCTTCGGAACAGAGCGGCTGACCGGCGCTCTGCTCGACCGCCTGACCCACCACGTCAACATCCTCGAGATGAATGGCGAGAGCTACAGGCTCGCGCAAAGTCGGGCCCGAAACGCCGGCCAGACCCCATAGAAAACCGCAACGCGCGCTTGAGCCCGCCGCTCGGGCTACGCCCTCCCGG
>JAEZEY010000433.1 GCA_023432845.1 Pseudomonadota bacterium | reverse complement strand
CGGCTTTCGTAGTCGAGCACGTAATGCGGAATGCCGATGCGCTCGGCCACCGCGCGAGCGTCATAGATGTCCTGCCCGGCGCAGCAGGCGCCCTTGCGATGAACCGCGGCGCCGTGATCGTAAAGCTGCAGCGTGACGCCGACGACGTCATAGCCCTCGGTCTTGAGCAAGGCAGCCGTTACCGACGAGTCAACGCCGCCGGACATGGCGACGACGACGCGGGTATCCTGCGGCCGCTTGGGCAATTCGAGCGAGTTCATCATGGCGTTTCTCTTACATCATATGGCGGCAATGCGGACGAATTGAAAGGCAAGCCGTGGCGCCAAGGCCCCCTTGGAGCGGTTCGAGTCCCGGCCCGGGAACTCCGCTGACCCTGATTTTCAGGGCTTTACCCACCTGCTCGGTGCGGAAACTGCGTTCATGCCTGACAGGCTAAGCGGCGCCCGAGAGGGCTACCGAGCCGCGTCCCGGCTCCCTGCGGCGGTGCTACCCGGCAAAACGTGCCGCTTCCGACCGGTTTTAGCCGACCGCCGCCTGACTACCGTCGGACCGAAACGATAATAAGATACTGAAAAATATATATTTTTTAGAAAATGACGGGTGGCCTGCCGCTTGCAAACGCGAGGGGGTCAACAGCGGAGGTGCGTCTTGTCCCAGGTTGCGGCCGATTTTCAGACCCAGGCTTCCAGCGCCGTTGTTGCCAAGGCGAGCCGGCAGAGCTCTGCCTCCCAGAAGACGCAGTCGAGCCGGTTCGACGACCTTCTGAGCTCCATTCCCGACGCACCGCCGCCGGAACCGAGGGCCCGCCCCAAGGCCGATGCGCCCGAACGGCCGCAGCCGGCTCAAGCCGGCAGCGACAAACGCGCCGAGCGGACGGATCGCACCAACCGCACCGGCCGTAACGACCGCCCGCCGCGGACCGATCGGACCGCCGAGGCCGATACCGCGACGGTCCGGGGCAACGCCTCCGCCGACGAGGCAACGCCGGCGAAGGATGCAAGTGTGGCCGAGTCCGAGACCGCCGCGACCGAGACGAAATCCGATGACGGCGCCGCGGCCGGCGAGACGAAATCCGCCGACAGCGACAGCAAGGCCGCCGTCGACGGCGAGACCACTGACACGACTGCCGTGACCCAGGAGGCCGTCGCCGCTCTGGTGCCTCAGGCGGTTGCCGCCGCCCCGGTCCCCGCCGCTCCCGTTGCCGAACCGACGATTGATGGCGAAGCCGCCGTCAATCCGGACGCCGCCAAGGTAGAGACTCCGAAGGCCGCGACCCAGCCGTCGAATGACACTGCCAAGCAGCAGGCTGCGCTCCCGACCGATCAGTCGGGCGATCTGAATGCCGATGATGCCGAAGTGCTGTCGGTACTGGCGGCAAAGGCGCAGCAAGGCCTGAAGAATACCGATGGCGACAAGCCCGAAAAGAAGGCCGCGAGCGATAAGCCCGTTCATACCGCCAAGCTCCATGGTGAATCCGCCGTGAGCGGCCAGCCGGCGGAGACCGATGGCACGGAAGCCAAGAGCGCGGATGCCAAGAGCACCGAAGCCAAGCCCGTCAACTCCGAGCTCGCCAAGCTCGGCACCGAACACCAGCGCAGTCAGGGCGACGGCAATGCCAAGGCTCCAGCCGACGCCGCGCCTGCAGTCAGCAACGCCAATGGCGCAACAGTGAAGGCCGCCGACAATTTCGCGGCGCATCTGATGTCGCCGACGGGCCATGCGGCTCCTGCCTCATCGACATCGTCGGCCGCCCGCACCGCGACGGCCCCATCGTCGAGCGCCGACAAGCCCGTTGCCATGGTCAATGTCGCGGTCGAGATTTCAGCGAAGATCACATCCGGCAAGAACCAGTTCGACATCCGGCTCGATCCGGAAGAGCTGGGCCGTATCCATGTGAAGGTGAACGTCGACCGCGACGGCAACGTTACCACCCATATGGTCGCCGACCGGCGCGACACGCTCGACCTGCTGCGCCGCGACACGCAGGGCCTTGAGCGCGCGCTGCAGGACGCCGGTCTGAAAACTTCCGACAATAGCCTGCAATTCTCACTGCGCGACCAGACGCAGCAGAACCAGCAGAACGGCCACGAGGGCCAGGCCAGCCGGCAGCCCGCCGCCGAGGACGAAATAGCCACGACACTGACGACCACCGTCATCGCCCGCGATTACGGCCGCTACAGCCTGCGGCCGAGCGGCGTCGATATCCGGGTTTGAGAGCGAGGAACGCGCGATGAGCATCATCAACGCAGCGACCGCCAATGCGGCCCAGGCCAACACGGCCGGCAAGGCCAGTTCGACCGACCAGATGGTCGCGAGCAACTTCACGACCTTCCTGCAACTGCTGACGACGCAGTTGCAGAACCAGAACCCGCTTGATCCGCTCGACACCAACCAGTTCACCCAGCAGCTGGTGCAGTTTGCCCAGGTCGAGCAGCAGATGAAGTCGAACGACCAGCTCGCCTCGATCCTTGCGCTGGAGAAGAACGCGCAGCAGACCACCGCGCTGGCCTATGTTGGCCATACCGTCGTGGTCGACGGCGCCACGACCGAACTGACTTCGAACGGCGCGACCTGGAGCTTCAACTCGACGAAGCCGGCGACCGCGACCGTGACCATCACGGCCGCGGCCACCGGGCAGACCGCCTATTCCGGCACCTACAGTGTCAGCTCCGGCGACCAGAAATTCACTTGGGACGGCAAGGGCGCCGACGGCAAGCAATGGCCGGCGGGCAACTACACGATCTCCATCACCGCCGTCGATGCCAACCAGCAGTCGGTGAACGTCTCGACCGAGATCCAGGCCGTCGTCACGGCGGTGGACATGACGCAGGACCCGCCAACCCTGACGGTCGCCGGCAAGGAATACACCGCCGACAAGATCAAGCGCATCGTGATTCCGAACACCCTGCCCCCGCCCGATTCCGACAGCGAGACGGCTTCCTGACCCGCGGCGCCGGGCCGCCGAAATCGCGATGGTCTGCGGTCAGTATTGTTGATCCGAAATAACCGGGAAATATTAAACTCCGACGCGCTCGTTACCTCCGGCGGCTCGCCGGCCGTTTAAAAGCGCTGAAATCGCCTTATTTATATGGATGAATTTGCCCGGCGCCGGCTGCCGCGCGGCCCCGGCAAGTGTCCGGCGGGCCGCCAACCGTAACCAAAAGGTTAGCGCCGGTTAGGCAAACATTTCCTCATCGTCCCAATGGGCTTAGGCAAATTTTAAGCCGCCATGTGTAGTTTTTGCGATGTTGAGTACTTAGTCAGTCCGAGTCTTTGTGAGTAAACCAATGACCGAACCCCACCGCCCGAGGGTCAAATACGTCATCGGGCCCGATGGCAGTCCGCTGACGATCGCCGACTTGCCGCCGACGACGACGAAGCGCTGGGTCATCCGCCGCAAGGCCGAGGTGGTCGCAGCCGTTCGTGGCGGTCTCCTGTCGCTCGAAGAAGCCTGTGCCCGCTACACGCTGACCGTGGAGGAATTCCTCTCCTGGCAGTATTCGATCGATCAGCACGGTCTCGCCGGCCTGCGCACCACGCGCATCCAGCAGTATCGCCAGTAAGCGATCCCGATCCGATTTCCCGAAAACGCCAGCCCTCGGGGCTGGCGTTTTCATTTTTCGTTTACCGCCGCGACGACAATCGGCCGATTGCCGGTTGCAGCCCCATTCCACAAGCGCGGTGCGGGAACTCGTTAACCGGGTGGTAACCATCCACTGGGCAAAACTTGCCGGGTAAGGGCGCAACTCACCGCGCCGCCCGGTTCAGGATAGCCCCGTGCAAGGTCTGCTCGATTTTCTGAAGTCTCTCGGCGCCGCGCGCCTGGCGGCGATGGGCGCCGTAACGATGGCGCTCATCGGCTTTTTCGCCTTCCTGATGATGCAGATGACCGCCCCGGTCATGGTGCCGCTGTTCACCGACCTCACGGTCGAGGACTCCAACGCCATCCTCAAGGACCTTGAGCGGCAGGCCATCCCGTTCCAGGTCAGGAACGACGGCTCCATCATCATGGTGCCGAAGGACAAGGTTACCCGCCTGCGCATGAAGCTGGCCGAAGGCGGCCTGCCCAAGGGCGGCGGCGTCGGCTACGAGATCTTCGACAAGTCGGACGCACTGGGCGCCACCTCCTTCATCCAGAACATCAATCACTTGCGGGCGCTGGAGGGCGAGCTCGCCCGCACTATCCGCTCCATCGACCGGGTGCAGGCGGCGCGCGTCCATCTGGTGCTGCCGGAGCGGCCGCTGTTCTCGCGCGACAAGGTCGAGGCCACCGCCTCCATCGTGCTTAAGGTCCGCGGCCAGCTCGAGCCGCAGCAGGTCCGCGCCGTCCGCCATCTGGTGGCAAGCGCGGTCAATGGCATGAAGCCCGAGCGCGTCTCGGTCATCGACGAGGCCGGCCGCCTGCTCGCCGACGGCGCGAAACAGGACAACGTCGTCGGCGGCGTCACGGCCGACGAGCGCAAGACGGCTTTCGAGAGCCGGATGCGCAACCAGGTCGAGGACATCGTCTCGTCGGTGGTCGGCCCCGGCAAGGCGCGGGTGCAGATCAGCGCCGACTTCGACATGAACCGCATCACCGAGACCCAGGACAAGTTCGACCCGGACGGCCGCGTGCTGCGCTCGAGCCAGACCCGCGAGGAGCAGTCAAACTCCAGTGAAGGCAAGGAAGGCGGCCAGGTCTCCGTCGGCAACGAACTGCCTGGCGCCGACCGCGACGGCACCAACAACCCGACCTCGCGCGACCAGAGCCGCAAGACCGAGGAAATCGTCAATTACGAGATCTCGCGCATCACCAAGACCGAGGTGACCGAGCCCGGCCGTCTCAACCGCCTGTCGGCCGCGGTGCTGGTCGACGGCCGTTACACCAAGAACGACAAGGGCGAGATGATCTACGAAGCGCGCCCGAAGGAAGAGATCGACCGCATAACGGCGTTGGTGCGCACCGCGATCGGCTTCGACGCCAAGCGCGGCGACCAGGTCGAGGTCGTCAACCTGCGCTTTGCCGACTCGGTGCAGGTGCCGATCGGCGACGACGCCGGCTGGATGAAGTATCTAGCCTTCTCCAAGGACGACATCATGGGCTTCGCCGAGAAGGGCGTCATGGCGCTGCTCGGCCTCATCGTCCTGCTGATGGTGGTGCGGCCGCTGGTGCGCCGTGTCATCGCGCCCGACGCCGCCGAGAAGGCGCGGCTGGCCGGCGTCGCCGGCGCGCTCGGCGCTCCGGGCGTACCGGGTGCGATCGAGATCGGCCCGGACGGCCTTCCGGTCTCGACCATCACCGACAAGAGCGGCACCAACATCTCCATCGTCAACTCCGAGGAGCAGGTCGCGATCTCCAACCGCACCTCGGCGATGATCGACGTCGCCAAGGTGCAGGGCCAGGTGCACGCAATGTCGGTACAGAAAGTGGGGGAGCTGGCCGAACAAAACCCTCATGAGGCGGTGTCGATCATTCGCAGCTGGCTGCATGAGGACGCCGCCTGATGGCCAAGACGCAGCCCAAAGATCCCGACGCGGTCCGCGACGACATCGGCGGCCTGATGGCCGAACTCGCCAGCCGCCCCGCCTCGAACAAGACCATGCGCAAGCTGACCGGCCCGGAACGCGCCGCCGTGCTGATGCTGGCGCTTGGCGAGCAGTACGGCGGCAAGATCTTCTCGATGCTCGACGACGACGAACTGCGCGAGATCTCCATCGTCATGTCGTCGCTCGGCACCGTCGATGCCGAGCAGGTCGAACAGCTGATGCTCGAATTCGTCGGCCGTTTGTCGGCTTCCGGCGCGCTGCTCGGCAACTATGACGCCACCGAGCGCCTGCTGGCACAGTTCCTGCCCAAGGACCGCATCGCCGGCATCATGGACGAAATCCGCGGCCCCGCCGGTCGCAACATGTGGGAGAAGCTCGCCAACGTTCAGGAAGAGGTGCTGGCGAACTATCTCAAGAACGAATACCCGCAGACCGTGGCGGTGGTGCTATCGAAGCTGCGCCCGGAACACGCCGCGCGGGTGCTCGGCATCCTGCCGGAAGAAATGGCGCTCGACTGCGTCAACCGCATGCTCAAGATGGAGGCGGTGCAGAAGGAAGTCATCGAGCGCGTCGAGCAGACGCTGCGCACCGAATTCATGTCCAACATCTCGCAGACGCGCCGTAGAGACGCGCACGAGGTGATGGCGGAAATCTTCAACAATTTCGACCGCCAGACCGAAACCCGATTCCTGAGCGCGCTGGAAGACGAGAACCGCGATGCCGCCGAACGCATCAAGGCGCTGATGTTCACCTTCGACGACCTGATCAAGCTCGACTCCGGCTCGGCGCAGACGCTGATGCGCTCGATCGACAAGGACAAGCTGGCCGTCGCGCTCAAGGGCGCCTCCGAGGGCGTGCGCGAGTTCTTCTTCAAGAACATGTCCTCGCGCGCCGCCAAGATGCTGGTCGACGACATGCAGGCGATGGGCGCTGTGCGCCTGCGCGACGTCGACGAGGCGCAGACTTTGCTCGTGAATATCGCCAAGGATCTCGCGGCCAAGGGAGAAATCCTGATCGCCAAGAGCCGCGGCGGCGACGACGAACTGGTGTACTAAGGACTGCAATAATGGCTGCTGCCGCCAAATTCCTGTTCGACGAGGATTTCGCCACCGGCGAGAAGCCGACCATTACCGTGGTCGAAGCCGAACGCCGCCGCGTGGACGCAGAGTCCGTTGCGCACCGCCGGGGGTTCGAGGCGGGACAGCAGCAGGTGCGCGCCGAACAGAACGAGCGCATCGCCAGGGCGCTCACCTCGCTCGCCGACCAGGCGACGCGGCTGGACGCCCAGCTCAAGGACATCGAGGCGCAGCTGGAAAGCGAGGCGGTGCAGGTCGCCTTCTCCGTTGCCAGCAAGCTGGTGCCCGAGTTGATCGCCCGCGAGCCCTTCGCCGAGATCGAGGTGCTGGCCACCGATTGCTTCCGCCAGCTCATCGCCACGCCGCAGATCTCGATCCATGTCGGTCAGGACATCTATGATATCGCGAAGCACAAGCTTGAAGAGATCGCGCGTACCCGCGGCTTCGACGGCCGCATCGACGTGATGGCCGACGCGACTTTGGGCCCGGGCGATTGCCGCATCGAATGGGCTGAAGGCGGCGTCGTCCGTGATCGCGAAGCGACGCTGAAGGTCATCGACGAGGCGGTGCAGCGCTACATCGCGGCGCGCACCGCGCCGAAGAACTAAACCGGAAGGGTTCGGAGACAGACCATGAGTGACAATGACAGCAAGGTACCGCTCCCGGACCTGGAAGGCGGCGCTCCCGAAGTGGTCGAGGCCGGCCCGCTGGCGCCGACCGGCGAGGAGTCGGTGCATCGCGGCGCCGCCGACCTCGAAGCGGTGTTCGACGTCCCGGTGCAGGTCTCAGCCGTGCTCGGCCGCACCCGCATGGAGGTTGGCAACCTGTTGAAGCTGGGACCGGGCGCGGTACTCGAACTCGACCGCAAGGTCGGCGAGGCAATCGATATCTACGTGAACAACCGGCTGGTGGCACGCGGCGAAGTCGTGCTGGTCGAGGAAAAGCTCGGCGTGACCATGACGGAAATCATCAAGGCGGACAAGAACTGACGCGGTGCGGCGCGCCCTAAGG
>JAEZEY010000418.1 GCA_023432845.1 Pseudomonadota bacterium | reverse complement strand
GCAGTTGCGTAACGGATGAACTCGAATTTCCGGGCCGCAATCAGCGGCCCGGACTCTAACGGAATCAGGAAACGGAAATCTCTATGAGGCGACGGTTCACAGACTACGCGGGCTTTGCGGACGTCCTGCATGCTCCGAGGTCTGTCATTCTCGCCGGACAAAGGTCCATGCTCGTGATGTTGGCCGAGGTGTGGAAAGATTGCTGACAATGAAGGCCCTGCAATCAACCGCATCGAACTCGGCCGGCAAAGCCCGCGCCGCGGCGCCCGCGACCTTCGCGTTGCCCGACGCCGGTGACGCTGCGCGGGAGTTTCAGTTCTCGGACGCCGACTTCCGTGGCCTGGTCGATCTTGCCTATCAGTTTGCCGGGATTGCCCTGTCCGACAGCAAGCGCAATCTCGTCTATAGCCGCCTGTCGCGTCGGCTCCGCGTCCTCGGCATGAAGTCGTTCAGTGACTATCGTGAATATCTCGAGGCAACCGAGAGCGAGCGCGAAAACTTCATCAATGCGATTTCGACGAATCTGACCAAATTCTTCCGCGAGTCGCATCACTTCGATCACTTCCGTGATGAGATCGCCATTCCGTTCAGCCGCAACCGCTCGACGAGCCGTCTGCGCGTCTGGTCGGCCGGCTGCTCGAGTGGTGAAGAGCCGCACACCATCGCCATGGTGCTCAAGCGCGAAATCCGCGACGTTGAGCGTCAGGACGTCCGTATTCTCGCCACCGATATCGATACCGAAATGGTCGCCCGCGGCACCCGTGGCGAGTATCCGGAAACCTCGCTCGACGAGGTGCCCCGCGCTTACCAGGAATATTTCGAGCGAGCACCAAGCAAGGCCAACACGCTGGTGGTGAACCGCGGCGTGCGCAGCCTGATCGCGTTCAAGCGGCTCAACCTCATGGAGACGTGGCCGTTCAAGGGGCCATTTGACGCCATCTTCTGCCGCAACGTGATGATCTACTTCGACGCCCAGACCAAGGCAAAGTTGATCGAACGCTTCACCGAGAAGATCAGACCCGGCGGCTTTCTGTACATCGGGCACTCGGAATCGCTCAACGGTGCGCATCCCGGCATCAGCCTGGTCGGCCGCACCATTTACCGGAGGGTTTGATGAGTATCGCCACGATTGCGCGGCAGAGCGATCCGGGATCGGACACCAGTGCGGCGTTCGCCTCGCGCAAGTTCTTCGACGCCGTGAGCCAGACTTGGATGGTGAAGGTGTTCCCGGGCGAATACTACGTCACCTCGAAGCCGGACGAAGTGCTCGTCACCATTCTCGGCTCCTGCGTCGCCGCCTGCATCCGCGATCCGAATCTCGGCATCGGCGGCATGAACCACTTCATGCTGCCGCACTCGAAAGCCGGCAACTGGGCTGGCGACATGCAGTCGACGCGCTTCGGCAATTTCGCAATGGAAAAGCTCATCAACGAGCTTCTGAAAGCCGGCTGTTCCCGCAACTCGCTAGAGATCAAGGTATTCGGCGGCGGTAACGTTACCGATACGCAAAACGCCATCGGCACCGACAACTCGGACTTCATCCTGCGCTATCTCGAGGCCGAAGGGCTGCGCTGCGTCGCGCAGGATCTACGGGGCAACCTGCCGCGCCGCATCCATTACACGCCCTCGACCGGCAAGGTGATCCGCCGCCTGCTCGCCTCCGGCGAGTCGCCCGCGGGTGCGCGCGAGGAAAAGGAATACGTCAGCCGCATCTCGAAACGCCAGACCGGCGGCGAAATCACGCTGTTCGACTGATTTCAGGAAACGACAATGGACAAGAAAATCAAGGTTCTCATCGTCGACGATTCCGCGGTCATCCGGCAGCTTTTGTCCATGCTGCTGTCGGAAGATCCCGAGATCGAGGTCGTCGGCACCGCCGGCGATCCCTTGATTGCGCGCGATCGCATCAAGGCGCTCAATCCGGACGTCGTGACGCTCGACGTTGAGATGCCGAACATGGACGGCGTCACCTTCCTGCGCAAGATCATGACGCTGCGGCCGATGCCGGTCGTCATGGTCTCGACCCTGACGCAGGCCGGCGCCGAAACCACACTCGAGGCGCTGGAAATAGGCGCCGTCGATTTCATCGCCAAGCCGGTTCAAGACGTCGCGCACGGATTAACGGAAATTGCCGGTGAGTTGCGTGCCAAGGTCAAGCACGCCGCGCGCGCCCGAGTTGGGCGCGGCGCAGCACCAGCAGTACCGCGAAAGACAACGCGAATCTACAGCGCCGGCGGGGAGAAGCTCGTCGCTATCGGCGCGTCGACGGGCGGCGTCGAAGCCCTAAAGACGGTATTAATGGACCTTCCGGCACAATGCCCGCCGATTGTTGTCACCCAACACATGCCGCCGCGCTTCACCGCGGCTTTTGCCGAGCGGCTCAACCGCGAATGTCCAATGAAGGTCTCCGAGGCCAAGCATAATGATCTGATTGAGCCGGGGCACGTTTATATCGCGCCCGGGTCCCATCATCTCGAAGTCGTACGTGTCTCGAATCAGTACCGCTGCACGCTGAGCGAATCGGCGCCGGTGTCCGGACACAGGCCTTCGGTCGATGTGCTGTTCCGCTCGGTCGCCGACACCGTTGGTCGAGGCGCCGTCGGCGCGATCCTCACTGGCATGGGCAAGGACGGCGCAGAAGGCCTGCTCGCCATGCGCAAGGCGGGCGCCTACACGCTTGGCCAGGACGAAGGCTCGGCGCTGATCTATGGCATGCCGCGCGTCGCCTTCGAGCGCGGCGCCGTGGTGAAGCAGGTTTCGCTTTCGCATATGGCCGACGCGATCATGGAAGCCTGCGAGTCCTCGGTCAAATCCGCGGTCCGGGCATAGGTGAGCCGATCATGATCAACGCCGAGCAGAACACGCTGAAACTGCCAGGGGCCCTCGATCAGGCGGCCGCCGAGACGTTTCTCGAGCAGATGCGGCAGCGAACCATAGGCGACGCGCCGCTCGCGCTCGACGCATCCGAGGTCGAAGTGCTCACCTTGCCCTGTACGCAGATCATCCTGTCGGCGGTACGCGGAAGCGACAGCATCAGGATCAAGGATCCGTCGGCGGCTTTCGTGGCCGCCTTCGAAGATTTCGGTTTGGATTGGAAGACCTATCTCGACCACAGCCAACCTGCCGAGGCAGAGGAATACTCCGGCGAGAACTTGGATGCCGCGCCGGCACAAATCACGGCCATTGCCGAAGACGAACTTCCTCCAATCAGCGAGAAGGTCATGAGTAAGCGAATTCTCACCATCGACGACTCGAAGACGATCCGCGACATGCTGATGCTCACGCTTGTCGAGGCCGGCTTCGACGTCATTCAGGCCGTCGACGGCCAGGATGGCCTCGACGTACTCGCCAAGGAGAAGTCGGAGGTCGATGTCATCATTACCGACATCAATATGCCGCGCATGGATGGCTATGAGGTGATCAGGAACCTGCGCAAGGACCCGGCGTACAAGTCGAAGCCGATCCTCGTGCTCACCACTGAAAGCGACGGTGACAAGAAGAACCTGGCTCGCGATGCCGGTGCCACCGGCTGGATGGTCAAACCGTTCGACCCGGACCGCCTTGTCGCCACTGTGCGCAAAGTGGCGCCCTAACTGCTCGATGAACCAAGGCTGACTGACAAGGCTCAACGACATGGCAACATTGGACGATCTGAAGAAGACATTCTTCGACGAATGCGACGAAGCGATGCAACAGATCGAGATTGGTCTCACCGACATCCGGTCGGGCGAGGGCAATGATGAGACGATCAATGCCGTGTTTCGCGGTGTCCACTCGGTCAAGGGCGGTGCCGGCATCTTCGGCTTCGAGCAGTTGGTCGAATTCGCCCACGTCTTCGAGACAGTGCTCGACGGCTTGCGCAACGGCAGCCTGACGGCGACGCCAGAGAATCTCGATGTCCTACTGTCGGCGAGTGACGTGCTCTCCGACCTGGTGCAGATGTCGCGCGCCGGCGAGACCATTGCCGACGGCTTCGGCGCCGAAGTGCGTAGCGGGCTCGAACAGATCATCGAGCAGGGCGGCGGCGGTGGCGGCGCCAACGGCGATATCGCGCCGGCCGAGTTCGAAGGCCTCGACTTTATGCCGGTTGCCGTCAATCTCGACGATCTGGACGCGGATGTGCCGCTCGCCGGCGGCGATGAAGGCCGCAGCGTCTACAGAATCGTGTTCCGACCGAAGCCGGAAATGCTGAAGAAGGCCAATGAGCCGCTCTACGTCCTTCGCGAACTGCGGAAACTCGGCGAGGCGGAGATCGAAGCCAACTCCGATGACCTGCCGGCGCTGTCTGAGATCGAGGTCGACGTCCCCTATTTGTGGTGGACGATCACTCTGCGCACCGAAGAGAAGCGCGCCAAGGTCGATGAGGTCTTCGAATTCGTGATGGGCGATTGCCAGCTGTCGATCGAGGAAGAGGCGCCGCCGCCCGCCAATGTTGCGCCGGCGACCGTTGCAGCCGATCCGGCGATGCCGGAGGCGATTGCGGCTCTACCGGTGATCGAGGCGCCGTCCGTGGCGCCTGCCATGCCGGCCCCGAAGGCGGAGATCAAACCGATGGCGTCCAAGCCCGAAGGCGAAACCAGTGGCGGCGCCGGCCGCGGCAAGCCCGCCGCGACCACGACCCGCATTGAACTCGATCGTATCGACCGTGTCGTCAACATGGTCGGCGAGCTTGTGATCTCGCAGGCCATGCTTGGCCAGATCGTGCAGGATCTGCCGGAATCGACCAGCATGCGGCTGATCCAGATTCTCGATGAGGTCGCGCATCATACCCGCGAACTCAAAGATAGCGTTATGTCCATGCGTGCCCAGCCGGTCGGCTCGGTATTCCAGCGCATGCCGCGACTGGTCCGCGAGGTCGCGGCCAAGACGCACAAGAAGGTGCGTTTGGAGATGCACGGTGAAACCACCGAGGTCGATCGTTCCATCATCGAGCGCCTTGGCGATCCGCTCACCCACATTATCCGCAACTCGGTCGATCATGGCGTCGAGGCGCCGTCGGCTCGTATCGCTGCCGGCAAGCCGGAAGAAGGCGTGATCCGCCTCGCCGCCGAACACCGCGGCGGCCGTATCGTGATCGAGATCAAGGATGACGGCGCCGGCGTCAATTCGGAGCGTGTGCTCATGATCGCGCGCGAAAAGGGGCTGGTCGGACCCGATGCGCAACTGACGGAAGACGAGATCAACAACTTGATCATGATGCCCGGCTTCTCCACTGCGGAGACAATTTCAGACATCTCGGGTCGCGGCGTCGGCATGGATGTCGTGCGTAGCAACATCCAGGATCTCGGCGGACGCATCACTCTCAAATCGGTGCGCGGCCAAGGTATGACCATCCAGCTCGCCCTGCCGCTGACGCTCGCGGTGATGGACGGCATGGTGATCAAGGTCGGGACGCAGACCTACGTCATGCCGTTGTCGGCGATCGTCGAGTGCTTGCGGCCGTCGCGCGGCGAGATCAACGCTCTGATCGGCACCCACGGTATGTTGCAATTGCGCGGCGAGTTTGTGCCAATCATCCTGCTGTCGGATCTTCTCGGCGTCGACTCGGCGCCCGGCAGCAACAGCGAGCGCGTCGTGATCGTGACCGACAATGGTGACGGCTCGCGCATCGGCCTCGTGGTCGACGAGTTGCTTGGCCACCAGCAGGTCGTGATCAAGAGCATTGAGGAAAGCTACGGCGCTGTCCCGGGCATTGCCGCGGCGACGATTCTTGGCAACGGCCGGGTCGCCTTCATTCTCGACGTCGAGAAGCTGGCCGAGCTCGCCGCCCAGACGCCTATCACCAACCACGCAACCAGCAGAGCGGCTCAACCCGCCTTGAACTAGAACAAACGAACGCGGCCCGCTTTAAGGAGTGTAAAAAGATGCCAGTACCCGGAGCTATCAAGGTTCTCGTCGTTGACGACCAGAACAGCGTGCGGCAAATGACCCGCATGGCGCTCGAAGAGATCGGTTTCCGCCACATCCATGAGGCGGAGAACGGCGTTCAGGCGATGGAAACTGCGGCGGTGCAGCCGCTCGACCTGATTATTTCCGATTACAACATGCCGGAGATGGATGGGCTCGGCCTGTTGCGTGCGGTGCGCGGTCATCCGGTCGCCCGCAAGGTGCCGTTTATCATGCTCACCGGGCGCGGCGACCGCGAGCTGGTGGTCAAGGCGGCGCAGGCGGGCGTGAACAACTACCTGGTCAAGCCTTTCACGTCGGCGATTCTGCGCGACAAGATCGAAGCGGTAATCGGCAAGCTGTCGTAAGCGAACCGGAAGTCGGATCGTTCAGAGGTAAATTCGTGGCAACGGAAGATGCAGACAACGATGTGAGCGCGTTCCTGGCGGTTCTTGCCGCCATGATGCTCGACAATGTCTGGCGCCTCGACGAGACGGTCGGGCGCGTGACGGACTTTGTCATGAGCCACAAGCCCGATCGCGATACCGTTGTCGTTCTGCAGAGCTTCGATCGCCTGAAGCAGGAGTTTGAGGCGCTCGCCGAGACGCTGGCGCGCTATGCTCAGGCACACCCGTCGACTCCTGAAAGCGGCGAAGCGCGCGCGCGGCTCGGCCACGCCGTCATAGGCGACATTACGGTCGCCGACCTCAAGGAACGGTTGCTCAGCCGCCTGCAACCGGAACTGGATGACGTGATGCTGCCCGATGTTTCACCCGAACAGGCGGCGGAGATCGGGCTTGACGTCGTTTACTGACGTCCTGGCCCCGGCATAGGAGACGCAAATGTCGAGCAATGCCTTCCTCACCGAGTTGGAAGAGGTGCTCAACAACGGGCCGGCCGACAAGCGCGCCAAGACGCTGCGTCGCGTGACCGACCTGTTCGTGTTTGGCTCCAGCCATTTCTCGGAAGATCACGTCAAAGTGTTCGATCAGGTGTTCCGGCACCTGATGTCGGACATTGAGACGTCGGCGCGCGCGGCGCTGGCCGAGCGCCTCAAATCGGTACCGAACGCGCCGCTCGGCGTCATTCGCGACCTGGCAATGGACGACGATATTTCCGTGGCCGGGCCGGTGCTTGCGGAATCCAGCCGCATCGACAATGCCTCGCTGGTCGAGACGGCCCGCACCAAGAGCCAGCCACATCTGATGGCGATCACGAACCGCAAGGAGATCGCCGAAACCGTCACCGACGTGCTGGTGGAGCGCGGCAATCGTGACGTCGCTCTCAACGTCGCCCGCAACAAGGGTGCCCGGCTGTCCGAGACCGGCTATCTGCGGCTGGTGCGGCGCTCCCAGGGTGACGACGAGCTGGCCCGCACCGTCGGCTCGCGGCCGGAAATCCCCCGCCAGCACTTCCTGCGTCTCCTCTCAACGGCGTCGAACGCGGTGCGCGATGCGCTGCAATCCGCGCATCCGGAAATCGCCAGCTATGTCGAGAGCGTCGTCGACAAAGTGGCCTCCGACATCCAGAAGCAGGCCGTGCTGTCGCACGACTACACTGCCGCGCGCGATCTCATCGAGAACATGAAGCGCGCCGATAACCTCACCGAGCGCGATGTCGATGCCTTCGCGCGAGCCGGCAAGTTTGAGGAAACGGCGGTGGCGTTGTCTGTGATGGGCGATATGCCGCTGACTCTGGTCGAGCGCGCAATGATCTTCGATCGGGAGGAGACGATCCTGCTGGTCGCCAAGGCGATCGGACTATCCTGGGCGACGACACGTGCAATCTTGATGCTGTGCGCCGGCCGTAGCGGGCTCGCCGCTGACACGGTCGACAATTGCCGCACGATCTACAACAAGCTCAAGTCCGAGACCGCGGCGCAGGTCATTGCATTCCAGTGCAGCCGGCAGCCAGCCTGACCGGCCGCCAATCAGCGCGATTGCCTATTCCTTGCTGTCGCCTGGCGGCACGATGCTGGAGACCTCGACGACGCGGAGCAGACCCTTGGCCAGTTCCGGCACTTCCTGTGGGTGCATGTGGCGGTATTCATCCGTGCGGGCGAGCAGGAACGCATCCATGTAGCAGTCGGTGACATTCTTGTCGAAAGGCGCGCCGGCAATATAGGCGTCGAGGATGTCGCACAAGGTCGAGGCAACGAAAGTGACCAGTGTATAGCCCATGGTGCCGCCGACATCGCGAAGATAGGCGCCCTTCTGATGTGCACGCTCAAGCGCGGCCTTGTCTCCGGGGCTATGGGCCAGGTCGTCTAGCGTGGCGCTGAGTTCGCCGAGCTGCTCGTCGATCCAGGCGATGAAATCGGTTTTGAGCTCCTGGACCTCGCTCTGTGCGCGCTCGATAGCTTCCTCGCGGCTAATCCCACCGGGACGCCGGGCCATCCGCTCGAACCGCGTATCGGCGTAGAAGATGTTGGCTTCCGTATCGCCTTGCTTGGCCATCAGTCTTGTCCTGCGCGGGCATTCGAGAAGAGGCTATCGATGTCGTTCTGATTGAGGCTCGGGCCTTCTTCCGCCGCGACCTCGATCGCCTTGTCGCCCTTGCGACGGCCGACGCCGCCCGGATAGCCCTCGATCTTGAAGCGGCGGTCCGGGCCGAAATAGGTCGCGCAGTCGACGAAGGGGCGCGGGTTGAACACGATCCAGCCCAGCCGGTCGTAAAGGCCGCTGGGCGACATAGGCTTGGCGACCACGATGTTGGCGCCGGCATCGCGCGCGTTCTTTACAGTCGACTCGCTGGTGTCGCTCGACATCAGCAGAATCGGTATGGTGCGATTTTCATTGTCGGCATTGCGACGGATGGTGCGCGTGAGCTTAAGGCCGCCATGCGGCGGCAGCCGCATATCGCACAGCAGGATGTCGATCTTCTGGCTTGTCAGTGCCTGGAACAGGCCGATGGCGCTGTCGACTTCCATCACTTTATTGGCGCCGAACCCGCGCAGCATGCCGTTGATGACACGGCGCAGGTACGAATTCTGGTCGGCGACGAGAATGACCAGGTCGCGCAAATTGATGGTCGAGTTTTTCATTCCTGGCCTTGAGACCGAACGATCAATCGCGCGATTTGGGATTTGGAAAACAGACTGGTGTCGCTTTTGTCGTGTGTTGTGGTTCTCAGCGGGTTCCAGCTAACTTTGCCGATTCCGGATAATGAGCCGTTAAGAGGCCCATGGTCCGGCCATGACAATCCAGAATAATAAACAAAGTATTGATTGGCCCGGATCCAATTGAGAGCCACCTGGGTCCCGGACGGGTGCAATTGCACAGGCGCAATATGTAAAACCTTAAGGGGTGGCGCGCCTGATCGCTGTGCCCCAAGTCTTTCTGCGTCCAAGACTGTATTGCGGTGCGGAATTAGGGAGTCGCAATCTAGTTTAATGTCTTTTTACTGTACTCCAAATGTAGAAGACGTATGTTAACTGGGAACTTGCGGTCGGTGATTCGAGGAAATCTTGATTTCCCCGCCGCGATGCTCAGGATGCGGAAACGTAGAAATTGCGATAACTTAGCAAATCTACCCGCGGTTGTAACGCGTTCGCGTGAACGATTTTCGTTATCGACAACCGGACCTGCATCCCGTGGCAAACTTCGCGACCCGAAATTCCCCCAAGTCTTCGATTGAATCTTCTTCGTTCGGCAGCGGCTCCTTCGGCAGTCAGATGGCCGAAGCGATGATCGGCTCGGCCTCGCCGCAGCTCGCCGACGATTCGAAGATGGCGGCGACGATGTGCGCCGTATCTTGCGACAGGGCGTGCTCTCTGTGCCCGGTGCACAATCTTCTCTGCAGCGGCCTCGGCAAGGATGCCGGCGCCGACTTGCGAACGATACCGGTCGCCAGTTCGCTGCACACGATCCCGGCACGCCGGCTGATCCTGCATCCGAAAGAGTGGTCGGAGTATGTGCCGATCGTCTGCAGCGGCTGGGCCATGTCGTCGATCGCATTGCCCGACGGACGGCGGCAGATCATCTCCTTCCTGTTGCCGGGCGATATCGTTTCGATCGGCAGCCTGATTGCTCCGCTGTCGGGTCACGCCGTGGAAGCGATTACCGAGGTGACGTACAGAAAGTTCAATCGGGACGAACTCAAGGAGTATCTGTTCGGCCGCGCCGACCTGCTCGAGAGGCTGTTCAAGCTCTGGAACGAGGCGAAGATCCGCGCCGACCAACTCGCGCTCGATCTCGGACGCCGCCGGGCCGACGAACGCATCGCCCGTCTTATTCTCAGGTTGTCGGAAAAGGTCGCCAGGCGCTCAACGGTACGGACACAGACCTTCGACTTCCCGCTGCGTCAGCGCCATATTGCCGACGCGACCGGTTTGACCCCGGTTCATGTCAGCAAAATTCTGGGCGAATTGCAGCGTGCCGGCATGGTCGAGATCGGCGGTCGTACGCTGACCATTCTCAACGCCGCGGAACTCCAGCGCGTCGCCGACTGGCGTTAAAACCTCCCGGTTTTTGACCCGATCACAGCCGGGGCGCCGCGCATCTTCCTGCGCGCCTTAGCGAGTGCAGCCATTTTGCCTTGGCAGACAGTTCTTAACGCTGTGGATGAAGACCGGCGTTGTGCGCTGCATTTCGCATGCATCCCGCAGACACGAATATTCTCTCAAATTTAAAAGATAGTCCTGAGATCGATCTCCAAACGTGACGCTCGGCGAGCCCGTGAGAGCCCGCGAGTGGCCGTCGATGGGAATATCGCCGGTGACTGAAAAGTTTTTGATCGGATTTCTAAATCAAATGAGTGCGTCGCAGCGACGTTTGCTGCACTTGCACGGCGACAAACAGTGCTTTTCTGCTTGCGGACCGTCCGCGATTATATTGGTATAATGTATAATACGCGCCAAAAGAAATACTCGGCGTTCAAGCTCCAGGGACCGGCGGCAAACGCCGGCTCCAGTGAACGATACTAACAGGGAGGATGCGATGTCCGTTGCCAAAACGATCCTGACGATCGGTACCGCCGCTTTCGCGAGTGGCGTATTCGCGCTGTCGACCTTGCCAGCAAAGGCATGGGAGCCCAGCCATCCTATCGAAATCATCGTGCCGGCCGGCACCGGCGGCGGCGCCGACCAAATGGCGCGCACGATGCAGGGCATCATCAGCAAGCACAATCTAACGACGCAGCCGGTGGTGGTCATCAACAAGTCCGGCGGCGCGGGCGGTGAAGGCTTCCTCGACGTCAAGAACTCCAAAGGCAACGATCACAAGCTGATCATCACACTGTCCAACCTGTTCACGACGCCGATGGCGACAGGCATCCCGTTCTCCTGGAAGGATCTGACCCCGGTCGCCATGATGGCGCTCGACGAGTTCATCCTCTGGGTCAATGCCGAAAAGCCTTACAAGACAGCAAAGGATTATGTCGACGCGATCAAGTCCGCGCCGGACAACACCTTCAAGATGGGCGGCACCGGCTCCAAGCAGGAAGATCAGATCATCACCGTCGCGCTTCAGAAAGCGACCGGCAAGAAGATGATCTACATCCCGCAGAAGGGCGGTGGCGCGGTGGCGGTCCAACTCGTCGGCAACCACATCGATTCATCGGTCAACAATCCGATCGAGGCGGTGGCGCACTGGCGTGCCGGCAAGCTCAAGCCGCTGTGCGTCTTCGACAGCAAGAAGCTCGACTATCATGAAAAGATTGCCGGCGATCTGGCCTGGGATTCGATCCCGACCTGCAAGTCGGCCGGTCTCGATGTCGAATACCTGATGCTGCGCGGCTACTTCATGCCCCCGGGCGTCAGCAAGGAAGCTGTCGACTACTACGTCAATCTCATGAAGAAGGTGCGTGAGACTCCCGAGTGGAAGAAGCTCATGAGCGACGGCGCTTTCAACCAGACCTTCATGTCCGGCGATGAGTACGCGAAGTGGGTTGCCGAAGCCGAAAAGAAGCATGAAGCCTTGATGAAGGAAGCCGGCTTCCTCGCCAAGACCAACTGACATCCGCAGTTTCGCACTGCCAGAGCTGCATGCGAGGAAAACAATGAGTGAAGCGGCAAATGAATCCGGTGGGGCGGGTCCGTCCCACCGGAGTGTCGAGGCCGGTGTTGCCGTCGCCGCCGGAATCCTTGGCCTGATCACCGTCGTCGGCAGTCTGAGGGTCGGCATAGGCTGGGGCGACGAAGGGCCAATGGCCGGTTTCTTTCCGTTCTATCTTGGTCTCATCATCATCGTCGCCTCGATCGTCAATTTCGCTAACTTGTTCGTCGGCGAAAAGGAGTATGGCGGTTTCGCCACATGGGATCAGCTCGGTAAAGTCGTTTCAGTCGTGATCCCCACGGCGGTCTATGTCGGCATCTTGCCTTACATTGGCATCTACGTCGCATCCGGCATTCTGATCGCCGGCTTCATGCGCTGGTTCGGCAAATACAACTGGATAAAGGCGCTAGCGGTCGGCGCGGCGATGCCGGTCATGGCGTTCGTCATGTTCGAACGCTGGTTCCTGGTGCCGCTGCCGAAAGGCCCGATCGAAAAACTGTTGGGCTTCTAGGCGCATCCGACGCCGGAGCGGCGGCGCCGGATGTCTGCATGCTGATCGAAGAAAGGCGAGGGGAGCCGCGCTTTGAGAGGATCGTCCCTTGCTCCGGGGCGAGCCTGTGACCGGCGGCGCGATTAGGGAATAAGGAAATGTTCGAAGACATCGGCAATCTGATGCACGGCTTCTCGGTCGTGCTGCAGCCCCACAACATACTTTTGATGGTGCTCGGCATCGTCCTCGGCGTCATCGTCGGCGTGCTGCCGGGCCTTGGTGGCGCCAATGGCGTGGCGATCCTGCTGCCGCTGACGTTCTCGATGTCGCCGACGTCGGCAATCATCATGCTGTCCTGCATTTACTGGGGCGCACTGTTCGGCGGTGCGATCACTTCGATTCTCTTCAACATACCCGGCGAGCCTTGGTCGGTCGCCACGACGTTCGACGGCTATCCCATGGCGCAGCAGGGCCGCGCCGGCGAGGCGCTTACGGCCGCCTTCACGTCGTCTTTCGTCGGCGCGCTTTTTGCCGTCATCATGATCACGCTGGTGGCGCCGCTGGTGGCCAGCTTCGCCTTGCGTTTCGGCCCTGCCGAGATCTTCTCGGTCTACTTCCTGGCATTCTGCAGCTTCGTCGGTCTCAGCAAGGAGCCGCCGTTCAAGACGATCGCGGCCATGATGATAGGCTTTGCACTGGGCGCGGTTGGTCTCGATCAGATGACCGGCCAACTCCGGCTGACCTTCGGCTTCGAGTCTTTGCTCGGCGGCTTCGACTTCTTGATTGCCGTCATCGGTCTGTTCGGCATCGGCGAAATCCTGTTGACGATGGAGGAGGGACTGTCCTTCCGCGGAAAATCCGCCAAGATTAATCTCAGGGTTGTGATCCAGACTTGGAAAGAGTTGCCGCGCTATTGGATGCTGTCGCTCCGTTCCTGCCTGATCGGCTGCTGGATGGGCATCAGCCCGGCCGGTGCGACGCCGGCGTCGTTCATGAGCTACGGCATCGCCAAACGCATTTCCAGGCGCGGGAAGAATTTCGGCAAGGGTGAGATCGAAGGTGTCGTCGCGCCGGAGACTGCCGCCCATGCCGCGGGCACCGCGGCCTTGCTGCCGATGCTGGCGCTCGGTGTGCCCGGCTCGCCGACGGCAGCCGTGTTGCTCGGCGGCTTGCTGATCTGGGGCCTGCAGCCTGGTCCGTTGCTCTTCACCGAACAGACGGACTTTGTCTGGGGCCTCATCGCCTCGATGTATATGGGCAATATCGTCGGCCTTCTGGTGGTGCTGACCTGCGTGCCGCTGTTCGCGGCGATCCTGCGCATCCCGTTCAGCGTGATTGCGCCGATCATTCTGGTGCTGTGTGCCATCGGCGCTTACACGGTGAACAACAACAGCTTCGACGTCGTGATGATGCTGGTGTTCGGCGTCGTCGGCTATTTGATGAAGAAGACCGGCTATCCGCTGGCGCCGATGGTGCTGGCCATCGTGCTCGGCGACAAAGCCGAAGAGTCGTTCCGGCAATCTCTGCTCGGCTCGCAAGGCAATCTGGGCATCTTCTTCTCCAATGCCCTGGTCGGTTCGGTCATGACGCTCGGCCTGATCGCGCTGTTCTGGCCGATTATCCAGAACACCTGGTCGCGGTTGCGAGGGACGGCGCCCGAGCCTCGGGCGGCGGAATAAGGCGGGCGGGGACGGAACACAGTTGCGACCCTGCCGCGCGTCTGGCATATTGTATACCAGATTGACCACCAGTGGGACATGAGCACCAAAGGCATCAGCACCAGGAATGTTTCCCCGCGCGGACGCGCCGGCAATGCCGCGCGCACGCCGGCGGGCATCGAGCGTCCGGTGCTGGCACCCATCGAGGAGTCGCCTAGCTTCAAGCACAAGGCTTATACCGCGCTGAAGAACGCCATCGTCGCGATGGACATCTATCACAGCCGCAACGAGATCCGCCTCGACGAGCGTCGGCTGGCGCAGGACTTCGGCATATCGCGCACGCCGGTGCGCGAGGCGATGGCGCAGCTTGAAAGCGAAGGATTTGTGCGCTCGGTACCGCGCCGGGGCATCTACGTCGTGCGCAAGACCAAGCAGGAAGTGATCGAGATGATCACAGCCTGGGCGGCGCTTGAGAGCATGGCGGCGCGGCTCATCACGCAGGCTGCGACCGACGACGAGATCGCCGGCCTGCGCAGGATGTTTGCCGCCTTCATTGACGGCAAGCTGCGCGCCTCTCTCGACGAGTATTCCGACGCCAACATCGAGTTCCACCAGACGATTATCCGGCTCAGCAAGAACCATGTGCTGATCGATCTGGCGGCCAACCTTTTTACGCATATGCGGATGATCCGCCGCACCACCATCGGCGAGAAGGACCGTGCCGACCGGTCGATCAAGGATCACATGGCGATCATCGAGGCATTGGAAACGCGCAACACCAAGCGCGCCGAAGAGCTGGTGCGTGACCACGCACTTGGCTTGGCCGATCACGTGGCGAAGTTCGCCGATTATCTGGACTGACGTCGAAATCGAGTGGCTCGCGCAGCGCCTGGCGCGAGCGGCGGCCGCAGTATGAAAGAAGAGGGGAGCGAGTAAATGGCAGAAGCAGCGGTGAAACAGGACGCCGGCGACCGTGAGTTGACCGATGGCTTCAACCTCATCATCGACGCGCTCAAGCTCAACGGCGTCAAGACGCTTTACTCAGTGCCGGGCATCCCGGTCACCGACTTCCTGCGCATGTCGCAGGCCGAGGGCCTCCGCGTGCTGTCGTTCCGCCATGAGCAGAGCGCCGGTTACGCGGCCTCCATTGCCGGCTTTCTTACGAAGGAGCCGGGCGTCTGCGTCACTGTTTCGGCGCCGGGCTTCCTTAACGGCCTGACGGCGCTCGCCCATGCCACCACCAACTGCTTCCCGATGATCCTGATTTCTGGCTCGTCCGAGCGCGAAGTCGTCGACCTGCAACAGGGCGACTACGAGGAAATGGATCAGCTCGCCATCGCCAAGCCGCTTTGCAAGGCGGCCTATCGTATCCTGCACGCTGAGGACATCGGCATCGGCATTGCGCGCGCGATCCGCGCCGCGGTGTCGGGCCGCCCGGGCGGCGTTTATCTCGACTTGCCGGCCAAGCTGTTCGGCCAGGTGATCGATGCCGAAAAGGGCAAGAAATCGCTGGTGAAGGTGATCGACGCTGCGCCGGCGCAGATTCCGTCGCCGGACGCGATCAAGCGTGCGCTGGACGTGCTCAAAGGCGCGAAGCGGCCACTTATCATCCTTGGCAAGGGCGCAGCCTACGCCCAGGCCGACAACGCGGTGAAGGCGCTGGTCGAGAAGTCAGGCGCCCCGTTTCTGCCGATGTCGATGGCCAAGGGTCTGCTGCCCGACACTCATCCGCAGTGCGCCGGCGCGGCGCGCTCCACAGTTCTGAAAGATTCCGACGTCGTCCTGCTGATCGGCGCACGTCTGAACTGGCTCCTGTCGCACGGCAAGGGCAAGGCCTGGGGCGACGCACCGAAGAAGTTCATCCAGATCGACATCGAGCCCAAGGAGATGGACTCGAACGTCGAGATCGTGGCGCCGGTGGTCGGCGATATCGGCTCCTGCGTCGATGCGCTGCTCAAGGGCATGGGCGAGAAGTGGCCGGCGCCGCCGGCCGATTGGGTCGCCGCCGTCAGCAAGAAGCGCGAAGAGAACATCGCCAAGATGGCGCCGCGCCTCATGAACAACAACGTGCCGATGGACTATCACGGCGCGCTCGGCGTGCTGCGGACCATCGTCAAGGAGCGTCCTGACGCCATCCTCGTCAATGAAGGCGCCAACGCCCTCGATCTCACGCGCGGCATCATCGATATGTACAAGCCGCGCAAGCGTATCGACGTCGGCACCTGGGGCATCATGGGCATCGGCATGGGCTACGCCGTCGCCGCCGCGGTCGAGACCGGCAAGCCGGTGCTCTGCATCGAAGGCGACTCGGCCTTCGGCTTCTCCGGCATGGAGATCGAAACCATCTGCCGTTACAAGCTGCCGGTCTGCGTCGTCATTTTCAACAATGACGGCATCTACCGCGGCACTGACGTCAATCCGCTCGGCACCGATCCGGCAGTTTGCTCCTTCGTCAAGGGGGCGCGCTACGACAAGATGATCGAGGCCTTCGGCGGCGTCGGCGTCAACGCCACCTCGCCGGACGAGTTGAAGCGCGCGGTCAACGCGGCGATGGATTCGGGGAAGCCGACCTTGATCAACGCGGTGCTCGATCCTGCCGCGGGTAGCGAGTCCGGCCGTATCGGTAATCTCAACCCGCAGAGCCAGTTGAAAAAGAAATAGCCGTTGTCCCCGCAAAGGCGGGGACCCAGCCCTGAAGACAATTGCTGGATGCCGCGCTTTGACGGGCATGACAGCTGAGAGAGACAGGAGACCGTCAATGGCCAAAAAAGCCAAGAAGGCGAAAGCCAAGAAGCCCGTCCGCAAGCCCGCCAAGAAAGCCGCGAAGAAGACCACGCGCAAGGTGGTAAAGCTCGCCGCCAAGAAGCCGGCCGCCAAGAAAGCGGCGCCGAAGAAAGCGGCTCCGAAGAAGGCGAATGGCAACGGCGCCTATCCGAAACCGTCGACCAAACCCTACGGCCAGGACGGCAAGGCGCTGCAGGGCGTCCGCATTCTCGATTTTACGCATGTGCAGTCGGGTCCGACCTGCACGCAACTGCTCGCCTGGTTCGGTGCAGATGTCATTAAGGTCGAGCGCCCCGGCGTCGGCGATATCACCCGCGGTCAGCTCGTCGATGTGAAGGGTGCGGACTCGCTCTACTTCACCATGCTGAACCACAACAAGCGCTCGATCACCATCGACTCCAAGCACCCCCAAGGCATGCGCGTCCTCAACGCGCTCATCAAGTCGTGCGACGTGCTGGTCGAGAACTTCGCGCCCGGCGCGCTCGATCGCATGGGGCTGACTTGGGACTACATCCACAAGCTCAACCCACGCATGATCGTCGCCTCGGTCAAGGGCTTCGGCCCCGGCCCCTACGAGGATTGCAAAGTCTACGAGAACGTCGCGCAGTGCGCCGGCGGCTCGGCCTCGACCACCGGCTTCCGCGATGGTCCGCCGCTCGTCACCGGCGCGCAGATCGGCGACTCCGGCACCGGCCTGCACCTCGCGCTTGGTATCGTCACGGCGCTGTATCAGCGCAACCGCACCGGCCGCGGCCAGAAGGTGCTGTGCGCCATGCAGGACGGCGTGCTCAATCTGTCGCGCGTCAAGCTGCGCGACCAACAGCGCCTCGCGCACGGTCCGCTCACCGAATACTCGCAATACGGCGAAGGCATTCCGTTCGGCGACGCGGTGCCGCGCGCCGGCAACGACTCCGGTGGCGGTCAGCCTGGCCGCATCTTGAAGTGCAAAGGCGCGCCGGAAGATCCGAACGCGTACATCTACTTCATTACTCAGGCGCCTGTATGGGGCGAGATCTGCGACATCATCGGCGAGCCGGGCTGGAAGACTGATCCGGAATTCGCCACGCCGCGCGCACGGCTGCCGAAGCTGAACCAGATCTTTGAACGCATCGAACAGTGGACCATGACCATGACCAAGTTCGAGGTCATGAACGCCTGCAACGCGGTTGATATCCCAGTCGGTCCGATCCTGTCGATGAAGGAAATCGCCGAGGAGAAGTCGCTGCGCGACACAGGCACTGTTGTCGAAGTCGATCACCCGGTGCGCGGCAAATATCTGAGTGTCGGCAATCCGATCAAGATGTCGGATTCGATCTCGGAGGTGAAGCGCTCGCCGCTGCTCGGCGAACACACCGACGAAATTCTGTCCGACGTGCTCGGCTTCAAGGCGTCCGAAATCGCGGAGATCAAGGACTCTGGCGCCCTCAGCGCGCCGGAGAAAAAGGAAAAGGCGGCTTAACGAAGGACGCTGTCATCGTCCGCGAAAGCGGATGATCCAGCTCTCGCGGTCAAGCGCCGGATGCCCCGCTTTCGCGGGGCATGACGGCGAAGTGTTTGGGAGGCTATTGAATGCGTATCGTGGTCCACGGCCAGCAGGCCTTCGGCAAGGCGGTGCTGGAAGCGCTGCTCAAGCGCGGCGATGAAGTCATCGCCGTCTATGTCGCGCCCGAGAAGGAAGGCGCCAAGGCCGATCCGCTGAAGGAAGCCGCGCTTGCCGCGGGGCTGCCGGTCCATCAGCCGTCGTCCTACAAGGACCCGAAGGTGTGGGAAGAGTTCAAGGCGATGAAGCCGGACCTGCAGGTCATGGCCTTCGTCACGCTCTTCGTGCCGGAGGAATTTCTCAACATCCCGACTTACGGATCGATCCAGTATCATCCCTCGCTGCTGCCGGCCTATCGCGGCGCTTCCGCCATCAACTGGCCGATCATCAAGGGCGAGAAGGAAACCGGCCTGTCGATTTTCTGGCCGGACAACGGTCTCGATACCGGTGACATTCTAATCCAGAAGAAGACGCCGATCTCCGACACGGACACGCTCGGCACCGTCTATTTCGATCGTCTGTTTCCGATGGGCGTCGATGCGATGCTTGAGAGCGTCGATCTGGTGAAGGCCGGCAAGGCGCCGAAGATCAAGCAGGACGAATCCAAGGCAACGTACGAAGGCCTGTGCCGCGCCGAGAACGCCAAGATCGACTGGGGCAAGCCGTGGGAGCAGATCGACCGTCTGATTCGCGGTTGCAATCCCGCGCCGGGTGCCTGGACCACGCTCAATGGCGCCACCGTCAAGGTGGTCGACGCCAAGCCGCTGCCGGCGCGTGATCCCAAGGGCATCGGCGGCAAGCTCGGCGAAATCGTCGCCATGGATGACAACAGCATCACGGTCGTCTGCGCCGACGGCCGCTTCAACATCACCCGCGTTCAGGCCGAGGGCGGCAAGAAGGTGAGTGCGGGCGAGTGGGCGAAGTCGGTCAATCTCGCGCTCAAGGCGCGCTTTGCATGAAGTGTTGCCCACATTGCCCACGCCTTGACTAGGCGACAGACAAAGCTTGGATGACCGGGACTAACCGGTCGCGACGAAGACAACAGCACCGCCGGTTCACCTGTAGCTTATTGGAAACGCACCATGCCTGCCTCGCAGCACCAGAACCCCAAATCGGATATCGAAATCTCGCAGGCCGCGACCAAGCGGCCGATCCTCGACGTCGCCAAGGAAAAGCTTGGTGTCACGGCCGAGCACCTCGAACCCTATGGACACTACAAGGCCAAGGTGTCGATGGATTACGTCAAGTCGCTGGCCAGCAAGCCCAATGGCAAGCTGATCCTGGTGACGGCGATCTCGCCGACTCCGGCGGGCGAGGGCAAGACGACCACGACCGTCGGCCTCACCGACGCACTCAACTACATCGGCAAGAAGGCGATGCTCTGTTTGCGTGAGCCGTCGCTCGGTCCTTCATTCGGCGTCAAGGGCGGCGCGGCCGGCGGCGGTTACGCGCAGGTCATCCCGATGGAGGACATCAACCTCCATTTCACCGGCGATTTCCACGCCATCACCTCGGCACACAATCTGCTCTCGGCGCTGATCGACAACCACATTTACTGGGGCAACGCGCTCGGCATCGACAGCCGCCGCGTGACCTGGCGCCGCGTCATGGACATGAACGACCGCGCCTTGCGCCAAATCGTCTGCTCGCTCGGCGGCGTCGCCAATGGCTACCCGCGCGAAGCCGGTTTCGACATCACGGTCGCCTCCGAAGTCATGGCGATCTTCTGCCTGGCCCGCGATATCGAGGACCTCAAGGAGCGTCTCGGCAATATCATCGTGGGCTACACCCGCGACCGCAAGCCGATCCGCGCGCGGGACCTCAACGCCCACGGCGCCATGGCGGCGCTGCTCAAGGACGCCATCGCGCCGAACCTGGTGCAGACGCTGGAAGGCACGCCGGCCTTCATCCACGGCGGGCCCTTCGCGAACATCGCGCATGGCTGTAACTCGGTGTCGGCGACCGCGTCGGCGCTCAAGCTTGCCGACTATGTGGTGACCGAAGCCGGCTTCGGCGCGGACCTCGGCGCCGAGAAGTTCATCGACATCAAGTGCCGCAAGGCCGGCCTCAAGCCGGACTGCGTGGTAATCGTCGCCACAATCCGCGCGCTCAAGATGCACGGCGGCGTCAAGAAGGAAGACCTCAAGAAGGAGGACCTCAAGGCCCTCGAGGCCGGCATGTCCAACCTGCAGCGCCACATCGAGAATCTCAAGAAGTTCGGTCTGCCGGCGGTGGTCTCGATCAATCGCTTCTCGGCCGATACCGAAGCCGAGATCAAGCTGGTCAAGGACAAGTGTAAGGCGCTGGGCGTCGAAGCGCTGATGGCCGATCACTGGGCGATGGGCGGCGAGGGCGCGGCCGATGTCGCCAAGGCGGTGGTCAAGACCATCGATGAGGGCAAGGCCAATCTCAAGTTCCTCTACCCGGACGAGATGCCGCTGTTCGAAAAGATCCGCACGATCGCCAAGGAGATCTACCGCGCGGACGATGCGACCGCCGACAAGTCGGTCAAGGACCAGCTCAAGCAGTGGGAAGAAATGGGCTTCGGCAAGCTGCCGGTCTGCATTGCCAAGACGCAGTATTCGTTCTCGACCAACCCGGACGCCAAGGGCGCGCCGACCGGCTTCAATATCCCGGTTCGCGAGGTCCGTCTGTCGGCCGGCGCCGAGTTCGTCGTCGCGGTCTGCGGTGAGATCATGACCATGCCGGGCCTGCCGAAGACACCGTCGGCCGACGTCATCGACGTCAAGGACGGCAAGATCGTCGGCTTGTTCTAGTCTTCCATCAGTGAGCGGTGGGAACGGGCGGCCTTGGGC
>JAEZEY010000417.1 GCA_023432845.1 Pseudomonadota bacterium | reverse complement strand
GGTCCCGACAGGCTGCAGCCGCCGGCGGCGAGCGCAACGAGCACCGCAGACATACCGGCCAGCCCGCGCCATAGGCGGGGCCCGACGGTTCCTCTATATAGGGACCGACGGTCCGAACGGGCCATTTCACAGGCCAACTGACGGGTCGGAAGACCGGTCACCGCGAAACTCCACCAGGTCAGACTTGCTCAAGACTGGAACTGCAATGTCCGAGACGACTCCGATTGAACACACAGTAAAGTTAACGAGTGGTGATTTTACGGAAGCCGACGAACCGATGCGGCTGTTCGCCGCCTGGCTCGCCGACGCCACGCAATCGGAACCGCGCGACCCGACCGCGATGACGCTCGCCACCGTCGACAGCGACGGCCTGCCGAATGCCCGCATGGTGCTGCTCAAGGGCGCCGACGCAGATGGCTTCGTCTTCTACACGAACACCGAGAGCCAGAAGGGCAACGAACTCGCGGCCAATGCCAAGGCGGCTTTGGTGTTTCACTGGAAGTCGCTCAACCGGCAAATTCGCGTGCGCGGCCACGTCGAGCGCGTGACGCCGGAGGAAGCCGACGCCTATTTCGCCACACGCCCCAAGCAGGCGCAGATCGGCGCCTGGGCCTCGCAGCAGTCGCGGCCTCTGGAAAGCCGCCTCGCCTTCGAGAAGGCCGTCGCGATCAATGCTGCGAAGTACGCACTCGGCACCGTGCCGCGGCCGCCGCATTGGTCCGGCTACCGCATCGCGCCCTCGTCCATCGAGTTCTGGCACGACCGTCCGTTCCGCCTGCACGACCGCATCGTCTTCAAGCGCGACAAGCCCGGCGCGCCGTGGAGCAAGACACGGCTTTATCCGTGATATGACGGCTTCGGAGACATAGCGAATGACCACCAGCCCATCGAACCAGCCGCGCCGGACCCTGCTCCTGACCGGCGCCAGCCGCGGCATCGGCCATGCCACAGTGAAGCGGTTTTCCGCCGCCGGCTGGCGCGTCATCACCTGCTCGCGGCATCCGTTTCCGGAGAACTGCCCATGGGACATGGGGCCGGAGGACCACATCCAGGTCGATCTCGCCAACGAAGCCAACACCGCCGAAGCGGTCGCCGAGATCAAGCGCCGGCTCGAAGGTCATGAACTGCATGCGCTGGTCAACAACGCCGCCATTTCGCCGAAGGCCGACGGCGGCAAGCGCCTCGGCTCAATCGACACCACGCTCGATGTCTGGAAACAGGTGTTCAACGTCAACTTCTTCGCGCCGATCATGCTGGCGCGAGGTCTCGTTGATGAATTGAAGGCGGTGAAAGGCTCGGTCGTTAACGTGACATCAATTGCCGGCTCGCGCGTGCATCCGTTCGCCGGTGCGGCCTATGCGACGTCCAAGGCGGCGCTTGCCTCGCTGACCCGGGAGATGGCGTCCGACTTCGGCCGTCTCGGCATCCGCGTCAACGCTATCGCGCCGGGCGAGATCGACACGTCCATTCTGTCCCCGGGCACCGAGAAGATCGTTGAGCAGATTCCGATGCAGCGCCTCGGCACGCCGGACGAAGTTGCCAAGATCATCTATGTGCTTTGCACGGACACCAGTTCGTATGTGAATGGCGCCGAAATTCACATCAATGGCGGCCAGCACGTCTGACTCCGCAAAGCGCTCGGTCCCGTCGCGGCATCCTTCGAAGCCGCGCCGTTGATGCAAATCCGATCAAAGTGCGCGCGGCGTTTCCAGCGAGGCTGGCGCCCGCTCCTGCCGCCGCCCCTGCAGGCCGGCGAATTGCAGCTTGTGTGTCTCGCCGCACGGGCACTTGAAATCTATCGGCGCCTTGAGCGGATTGATCATGTCCTCATAGGCAATGCGGCTGATGACCGCGATACCGGTATCCGGACACGTGATGATGATGCGCGGTTTGCCCATGGCTTCCCTCCAGCGGCTGCGCCTGCTTTCAGGCAGTGAACGCAGGGGGATGCAGGGAGTTCCATGACCCGCAACGTGTAACGGGCTCGTTACAGCCACTTCTTCCACTTGAAGAACAATATCGGCCCGATGGCGGCGCCGAGCATAATCAAGAGCGCGACCGGGTAGCCGGCGAACCAGTCGAGTTCGGGCATGTGCCTGAAGTTCATGCCGTAGATCGAGGCGACCAAGGTCGGCGGCATGAAGATAACCGCCGCTATCGAGAAAATCTTGATGATGTCGTTCTGCTGGATCTCGACGATGCCGAGCAGAGCATCCAGCAGGAAAGTGATCTTGCCGGCGAGATAAGTCGCGTGGTCGGACAGCGAGATGACGTCGCGCTGCATCGAGGTCAGTTGCAACTTGGCATCCTTCGGCCATTTCATCGACTCGGCCTCGTTGGCGACGAACGACAGCAGGCGTCCGACCGATACCAGACACTCGCGGACCTTGGAGGCGAGATCGCCCTTGCGGCCAAGCGTCTTGAGTACGTCCTTGTAGGACGGCGGCCCGCTGTCGTCCTCGGGCTCGAAGATCATGCGCGATACCTGATCGACCTCGCCGGCAACGCGCTCGAGAATATCAGCGGAGCGATCGACGATGGCATCGAGCAGATCCATCAGCACGGTGTCGCCCGTCACCTTGGGTCCGCAGAACCGGCCGAGCTTGTGCTCGATGATAGCGAAAGGCCGCGGCGAGTCGTAGCGCACGGTGCAGAGGCAGTGCTTCGCCAGAATGAAAGTGACCGGCGTGGTTTTCGGCGTCGCGGAGTCGGACTGGCACATCAGGGTTGCCGTCATGAAGCGCGCGCCGTTCTCGACATAGAGCCGGCTGGAGACCTCGATCTCCTGCATTTCTTCGACGGTCGGCACCGCGATCCCAAGGATCTGCTCGACGAGCTTGTCTTCCTGTACCGTCGGATTGAGCAGATCGATCCAGACCGGCGCCTCGGGCGGTTCATCGCCCGGCTCCACCTGAACGCGATCAAGAAGCGTGCCGCGCTGGACGTAGATCGAGAGCATCAATCACCATGGCGGTCGCTGTTTGACGCGGCCGCTACGGCCGGTGATCTTTCATGGCAAGAACGCCTCGCCCCGTGCAAGCCGAATTTCCGCGGACGAACATTCATGGCGGCAGATAACGGGGCCGCACACATTTCGCGCGCGGCGTAGCGGAGCTGACGCTGTTCTGAGAAAGGTGGTGCGGCCGTGCTCTCAGATTGCGCGGGCCGCGGGCTTGGCCGTGAGCGGACTGCTCAGTCGCTGTCGTGCGGAACGAAGCGCTTGACCTCGACCGGCTTGCGCTCCGGCTTGTGGCGTACGGCGCCGGCGACGGCAGAGATGCCAATTTTGCCGTAGCGCTCGTTGAGCTGGCCCGACGAGCCCTGCTGCTGCTGTTGCGGACGCTCCATACGCTCCGTACCCTTGGGCGCGGTCATTTCAGTGTTGCTCCATAAGTCCCTTGAGGTTTCCTCGAGGGTATTTGTTGTCGGCAACTAGGGCGGAATTGCGCAAGTAATCGAGGTTTGACTGTGACTTTGGCGCAAAACCGGGCAATTGCGACGACTTTGAAAAGTATACCATCTGTTATGGTAAACCCTCTGTTAACACCTTGTAGGCAAGCTGTTTTTTCCAGGCAAGTGCAGGTGTTCCGCGTTTCGCTTGTTAAAAACCCGAAAAAACTGCGGCTTTCCTGCAACAACCGCACAGGAACAGAGCGCGCCAGAGTTAAGAAGCGTGGCAAAATCACGTCGTCTTCGCTTAATTGCATTGCGGAATTGGACAGGTCGGGCGCTGGCCCAGCGACCGGAAAAAGAGGACAAAATGCGCGCTAAGAGGTTGATTTTGGCGGTGTTTGGCGTCGGGCTGATGCTCGGTGGTTGCATGCAGGCCACGGTCGAGCCGGCCTCGGACGCCAGCATGACCTCGCGCGACAAGAAGCTTCTGGCCGCCGCGCCTTACGAAAAGGCGACAATTCCTGAGCCGTATCAACGGCATATCGTCAGCTATCACCGCAAGGAAGTGCCCGGCACGATCGTTGTCGATTCCGACGCGCGCTATCTTTACTACGTGCTCGATGGCGGCAAGGCGATCCGCTACGGGGTAACCGTCGGTGAAGAGGCCCTCGCCTTCGCCGGCGTGGCCAAGGTGGGCCGCAAGGCCGAATGGCCGACCTGGACCCCCACCGAGGACATCAAGAAGCGCATGGACGTGCCGAACTTCGTCGGCTCCGGCCCGCAGAATCCGATGGGCGCGCGCGCACTTTATCTCTACCAGGGCAACAAGGACACGCTGTACCGCATTCACGGCACCAACCAGCCGGAATATATCGGCCAGGCGATCTCCTCGGGCTGCAT
>JAEZEY010000411.1 GCA_023432845.1 Pseudomonadota bacterium | reverse complement strand
CCATGAGCGTGATCGTATCGCGCGCGCTGCCCGATGTGCGCGACGGCCTCAAGCCGGTGCACCGGCGCATCCTCTATTCGATGCACGAGCAGGGGCATACGCCCGACAAGAAATACGTGAAATCGGCCCGCGTCGTCGGTGACGTGATGGGTAAGTATCACCCGCATGGCGACAGCGCGATCTACGACGCGCTGGTGCGCATGGCGCAGGACTTCTCCATGCGCCTGATGCTGATCGACGGGCAGGGCAATTTCGGCTCGGTCGACGGCGATCCGGCGGCGGCGATGCGCTACACCGAGTGCCGTCTGGCCAAGCCGGCGATGGCGCTGCTCGACGACATCGACAAGAACACCGTCGATTTCCAGGACAACTACGATGGCAACGAGCAAGAGCCCTCGGTCCTGCCGGCGCGCTATCCGAATCTTCTGGTCAACGGCGCCGGCGGCATCGCCGTCGGCATGGCGACCAATATCCCGCCGCACAATCTCGGCGAGGTCATAGACGCCTGCGTGGCGATGATCGACAACCCGGCGATCACGACCGACGACCTGATCAACATCGTGCCGGGCCCGGATTTCCCGACCGGCGGCATCATCCTCGGCCGCTCCGGCATCTATTCGGCTTTCACCACGGGCCGCGGCTCGGTGGTGATGCGCGGCAAGGTCGCCTTCGAGACCTTCGGGAAGGACCGCGAGTCCATCATCATCTCGGAAATTCCGTACCAGGTGAACAAGGCCACCATGGTCGAGCGCATCGCCGAACTGGTGCGCGACAAGAAGATTGAGGGCATTTCCGACCTGCGCGATGAATCCGACCGCGATGGCTATCGCGTCGTCATCGAATTGAAGCGCGACGCCGAGCGCGAAGTCGTGCTCAACCAGCTCTATCGCTTCACGCCGCTGCAGACCTCGTTCGGCGTCAACATGGTGGCGCTCGACGGCGGCCGTCCGCTGTTGATGACGCTGAAGGACATGCTGACCGCCTTCGTCGCCTTCCGCGAAGAGGTGGTGTCGCGGCGCACCAAGTTCCTGCTGGGCAAGGCGCGCGATCGCGCCCATATCCTCGTCGGTCTCGCCATCGCGGTCGCCAATATCGACGAGGTGATCAAGCTGATCCGCGGCTCCAGGGACGCCAAGGAAGCGCGCGAGGCCTTGATGGCGCGCGACTGGCCGGCCAAGGACATGATCAACATGGTGCTGCTGATCGACGATCCGCGGCACCGCGTCTCGGATGTCGGCACGACGCGGCTGTCGGCCGAACAGGCGCAGGCGATCCTCGATCTGCGTCTGCAGCGCCTCACCGCCCTGGGCCGCGACGAGATCAAGGAAGAGTTGGACAAACTCGCCGCCGAAATCGCCGACTATCTCGACATCCTGCGCTCGCGCGCGCGCATCCAGAGCATCATCAAGGACGACCTCGCCGCGCTGAAGGCGCAGTTCGCCACGCCGCGCCGCACCGAGATTTCGGAAGCCGCCGGCGACATGGACGACGAGGACCTGATCCAGCGCGAAGACATGGTCGTGACCGTCTCGCATCTGGGTTACGTCAAGCGCGTGCCGCTCTCGACCTATCGGGCGCAGCGGCGCGGCGGCAAGGGCCGCGGCGGCATGCAGGTGCGTGACGAGGATTTCGTCGCCCGGCTGTTCGTCGCCTCGACGCATACGCCGGTGCTGTTCTTCTCGTCGGCCGGCAAGGTCTACAAGGAGAAGGTGTGGCGGCTGCCGCTGGCGGCTCCACAAGCGCGCGGCAAGGCGTTCATCAATATCCTGCCGCTCGACAACGGCGAGACCATCACCTCGATCATGCCGCTGCCCGAGGACGAGAAGACCTGGGGCGAACTCGACGTCATGTTCGCCACCACCAAGGGTACGGTCCGCCGCAACAAGCTCAGCGACTTCGTTGAAGTGCGCCGCTCCGGCATAATCGCCATGAAGCTCACCGACGGTGAGGGCATTGTCGGCGTGCAGATCTGCACCGAGAAGGACGATGTGCTGCTGACCTCGTCGGGGGGCCAGTGCATCCGCTTCGCTGTGCCGGAAGTGCGCGTGTTCACCGGCCGCACCTCGATGGGCGTGCGTGGCATCGCGCTCGATGCGGACGACCGCCTGATCTCGATGTCGATCCTGCGCCACAGCGAGGCGACCTCGGAAGAACGCGCGGCTTATCTCAGGAAAGCGAGCGCCGTGCGCCGCAGTTCCGGCGGCGGCGACGACGAAGCGGTGGCGGCCATGCAGGTCGAGGCCGAGGAGAATGTCGCCGCGATCGAGCTCAGCGAAGAGCGCTATGTCGCGATGTCGGCGGCCGAGCAGTTCGTGCTCACACTGTCGGAGCGCGGCTACGGCAAGCGCACGTCTTCGTATGAGTACCGCATCACCGGCCGTGGCGGCAAAGGCATCGTCGCGATGGATATCTGGCAGAAGGCCAAGGGCGGCGGCTTCGAACTCAAGCCGAAGATCGGCCGCCTGACGGCGTCGTTCCCGATCGAGGAAGATGATCAGGTGATGCTGGTTACCAATGCCGGCAAGCTGATCCGCACGCCGGTGTCGGGCATCCGCATCGCCGGCCGTTCGACGCAGGGCGTCATCGTGCTGGATACGGCCGAGGACGAGCGCGTGGTGTCGGTCGAGCGCCTCAGCGAAGATGACGGCGAGTAGCGCGATGTCGTGTCTCCGAAAGAGGGGCGTCCGCGTCTGGACTTATTGATCGAAGCAGGGATTACTGAATCGTCCGCTGTTGCGGGCGATGACAGCGAGAGTTGTTCCCAATGAACTGGCAGCTTTTTTCGGCCTTCTTCGTCATTACCACGATCCTCATCATCGTTCCCGGGCCGGTGGTGACGCTGGTAATCGCCACCGGTGCGCAGCGCGGCATCCGTCCGGCGCTGGCGACCGTGCTCGGCACCATGGTCGGCACCGCGGTGCTGCTGGCCGGCATCGGATTCGGCCTCGGCTGGGTTCTCAAGATGTCGTCCGAGTTGTTCGAAGTGATGCGCTGGGCGGGCGCCGCCTATCTGTTCTGGCTCGGCATTCAGGCCTGGCGTCACGCCGGCGATCCGGTGCCGAAGCTCGACCCGCGCGGCCATGTGTTCGCGACCCGCGGTTTCCTCGTCGCGGTGACCAACCCGAAGACCATCGCCTTCTTCACGGCTTTCCTGCCGCAGTTCATCGATCCGACGCTCCCGGTCGGCTTCCAGATATTTGTGATGTCGGTGACGTCGCTGGCGATCGCGGCCGTGCTGGACTCCGGCTGGGCGATCGCCGCCGGGCTTGGCCGCGCCTGGTTCCTCAAGCCGCACCACAACAAGCTGCTCGGCCGCGCGACCGGTCTGGTGCTGATGGGCGGCGGCGTGTGGCTGAGCCTGGCAAGACGGCCCGGGTAGTTACCCTTGCCGCAAGGGCAGGGCCGGGGTAGACGGAACCCATGTCGCGGATCGCCCTTTACGCCGGCTCGTTCGACCCGGTCACCAACGGCCATATCGACGTCGTGCGCCATGCCGTCCGGCTGGCCGACAAGCTTGTGCTCGCCATCGGCGTCCATCCCGGCAAGACGCCCTTGTTCGCCACCGAGGAGCGGCTGGAGATGCTGCGCCAGACCTGCGCGCCACTCGCGGCCGACGCCAAATGCGAACTCGCGTTCGTCACCTTCGCCGGGCTGGTCGTCGACACCGCGAAGCAGGAAGGCGCGACGATGCTGATCCGCGGCCTGCGCGACAGCACCGATTTCGATTACGAAATGCAGATGGCAGGCATGAACGAAGCCATGGCGCCTCAGGTGCAGACCGTGTTCCTGCCGGCCTCGCCGATGGTGCGCCCGATCACGGCCACATTGGTCCGGCAGATCGCCGCCATGGGCGGCGACGTTTCTTCATTCGTGCCGCCGAGTGTCGCCGAGCTGCTGAAAAAGCGCTTCGCCAAATCCTGATCCCTTCCGGAGACCGATCATGATCTCTCGACGACTGGTTTTGTCGCTGACCGTGCTCGCGGCGGGGCTGGCTTCAGTGCTGGTGCAGCCGGCGCTGGCGCAGAAGGCCAAGCTCGGCGACCCGGCCGCACTCACCGAGCAGGCGCCGGCGACCTACAAGGCGAAGTTCGACACCTCGAAGGGCTCGTTCGTCATCCAGGTGACGCGCGCCTGGGCGCCGCTAGGGGCCGATCGCTTCTACAATCTGGTCAAGAACGGCTTCTTCGACGACACGCGTTTCTTCCGCGTCATCTCCGGCTTCATGGTGCAGTTCGGCCTCAATGGCGATCCGGCGCTGAACGCCAAGTGGCGCGTCGCGCGCATCCAGGATGACCGTGTCACCCAGAGCAACACCCGCGGCATGGTCACCTTCGCGACCTCGGGCCCGAACGCGCGCACCACGCAGGTTTTCATCAATTTCGACGACAACAGCCGGCTTGATGGCATGGGCTTTGCGCCGTTCGGCAAGGTCATCTCCGGCATGGACGTCGTCGACAAGCTGTATTCCGGTTATGGCGAGGGCGCGCCCAACGGCCGCGGCCCCAACCAGAACCTCATCCAGACGGAAGGCAATGCGTATCTGACGCAGAGCTTTCCGCGGCTCGATCACGTCACCAAGGCGACTATCGTTCCGTAACGGTCTGCCTTCGATTTCAACGACAAGGAGTTTGTGACTATGGCCAAGCCGGAAGACACGCTGACGCTCGAAACCACCCAGGGCAATGTCGTCATCGAGATGCGCCCGGACCTCGCGCCGGGCCACGTCGCGCGCATCAAGGAGCTGGTGAAGCAGGGCTTCTATGACGGCATCGTCTTTCACCGCGTCATCGACGGCTTCATGGCGCAGACCGGTTGTCCGCAGGGCACCGGCATGGGCGGCTCGGGCCAAAAGCTGAAGGCCGAATTCAACAAGGAGCCGCATGTGCGCGGAACGGTGTCGATGGCGCGCGCCTCGAACCCGGATTCCGGCGACAGCCAGTTCTTCATCTGCTTCGACGACGCCACCTTCCTCGACAACCAGTACACGGTCTGGGGCAAGGTCATCGAGGGCATGGAGAACGTCGACAAGATCAA
>JAEZEY010000404.1 GCA_023432845.1 Pseudomonadota bacterium | reverse complement strand
GTGATGCCGTCGCGGATGGCGGCGAGGTCACGCGGACCGCCGCGCTGCAACGCGATGCGGGTCAGCGCGCGGGCCAGATCGGGCGCAGCGGCGAGCCGCGAGCGGGTCTCGGCACGGGCCGCGACGTCGCTAACAAAAGCGGTTACGGCGTCGAGCCGGCGTGCGATGCCTTGAACATCGGTGAGCGGCGCCGACAGACGCTGCGCCAGTAGGCGCGAGCCGGCCGAGGTCACTGTGCGGTCGATGCAGTCGAGCAGCGAGCCGCGCCGTTCGCCGGAGAGCGTGCGCATCAGTTCGAGATTGCCGCGCGTCGCCTGGTCGATCGCCATGGTCGAGGCGATGGCTTCGCGCAGCGGCGGTGACAAAGGCGGGCGTTGGCCGATCTGCGTGCGCTCGATATAGGTGACGGCGGCGGCCGCGGCGGTGATTTCGAGCCGGGTCAGCGCGCCGAAGCCGTCGCTGGTCGCGACCGCAAAGAAAGAGGTGAGGCGGCGCTCGGCGGTGGCGCTGTCGAACACGTCGCGGCCGAGCGGCGTGACCGCCGGCAATTCGCGCCACAGCGGGATCAGATCGATGTCGGTGTTGAGAGCGTCGGAAATCAGGATTTCGCCCGGCTCCAGCCGCGCGATCTCGGCCGCCAGCATGACGCGGTCGCATTCGGTGATGCGGAATTCGCCGGTCGACATGTCGATCCAGGCGAGGCCGAAGCGCGCTTCGGTGCCGACCGACGACAGCCGCGCCCGCGCGATGGCCAGCAGGTAGTTGTTGCGCCGCGCGTCGAGCAGCGTGTCTTCGGTGAGCGTGCCGGGCGTGACGAGGCGCACCACGTCGCGCTTGACGACGCTCTTTGAGCCGCGCTTCTTGGCTTCGGCAGGGTCCTCAAGTTGCTCGCACACCGCGACGCGATGGCCGAGCGCGATCAGGCGGTGCAGATATTCATCGGAGCGGTGGATCGGCACCCCGCACATCGGGATGTCCTGGCCCTGATGCTTGCCGCGCTTGGTCAGCACGATGCCGAGCGCGCGGCTCGCCACCTCGGCATCCTCAAAGAACAATTCGTAGAAATCGCCCATCCGGTAGAACAGCAGCGAATCCGGGTTGGCGGTCTTGATCTCGATATATTGCTCGAGCATCGGAGACAGCTTCTCCGGCGGCGTCGCGTCGGGCGGCGTTTCCGGTTCCGAAAGTCCGAGGGGCTGGGTGAGGGACATGGGGGGAGGCTAGCAGAGGAAGGGCGGCCAGTTCTATCCGCCAGGACGCGCCACGCACACCGCAGTCATCATCCGCGAAAGCGGATGATCCAGTATTCACAGCATTTTGCTGTTCCCGAGGCCTGAGCTTGCTGGATGTCCCGCTTTCGCGGGGCATGACAAGGGCCCCTCAGGTGATCTCATTCGCGCGCCGAAGGCCGAGGATCATCGAGGTGTTGAGCAGATGCGCCCGGGCCTTGGCCGGGTCGTTCGCCACCGCGATCATTTCCTCAAGGTGCTGGCGCTGGATCGCGGGGTCGCGCTCCTCCATCATCCGCTTGTTGCGGATGGACATGGTCTGTACCTGCTCGATGGTGGCGAAGCGGCGCTGCCGCGAATAGAGGTCGAGCAGGTCCTCGCCGCCGTCGCCGCGCCTGTGCGCGGCGAGCTTGTCGCAGAGATTGACGGCGTCGTGGATGCCGCTGTTGAGGCCGAAGCCGCCCAGCGGGTTGTTGAGATGCGCGGCGTCGCCGGCCAGCAGCACGCGGCCGACGCGGAACGACGAGGCGACGCGCTGGTGCACCCGGTACGTGCTTTTGTAGAGAATGTCGTAGGCGCCCTGTTTCGGCACCAGTTTCTGCAGCGCCGCCTCGACGCGCGCGGGCGACAGCAGCACCTCGTCGCTTTCCTCGGGGTTGACCGGATAGGCCAGCCGCCACAGTCCCGGCGGACCGGCATCGGGCACCTTGAACAGCGCGCCCCATTCGACCGGATCGGCGATGTAGCAGTTATAGGCAAAGCCGTGCTGGCCGAAGTCGTAGGGCGTCGAGACGACAACGAACAGCTCCGGCCAGGTGAAGCCCTCGAAGTCGATGGCGAGGCCCTTGCGCACGACGCTGCGGCCGCCATCGGCGCCGATCAGCCATGACGCTTCGAAGCGGCGGTCGCCGGACGGACCGCTGGTCTCGACCGTGACGCCGTCGTCGCTCTGTGTATAGCCGGTGACGGCATGGCCGAAATGAATCTCGGCGCCGCCTTCCTGTTTCAGCAAATCAAGCTGGATCGGCGTCAGTCGATGCTGCTCCAGATGCAGGCGGTACGGGTAGGGCGTGAGGTCCGCCAGCAGGTCGAGATCGAACTGCGCGACCAGATCGCCCGGCCGATTGCGGACCTGCCAGTGGCGGACCTTGAGGCCGGTCTCGTGCATCCGCTCGGTGATGCCGTAAGGCGCCATCAACTCGAGCGTCGGCGGATGGAACGAGCCGGCGCGCAGGTCGTGCGTCGGCGCCTCCTCGGCTTCCAGCAGCACGACGGGAATGTCCTGCGCACGCAAGGCCAGCGCGCACATCAGGCCGGTGGGGCCGGCGCCGGCAATGACGACGGGTTTGCGGGAGGTCATCATTGTTGGCGCATGACCTTATCCGAAAACCGGTTCCCACGTTTCGGAGTCATGCGCTGCCGGCGCTTCGGACCCATCACTTTACCAGGTTGGTGCCGGTGATGCGTTCGAGATTGCCGTGCCAGATCGCTTCCTTCGTCGCCTTCGGCAGTTCGACTTCGTCGATGAACTTGATGGCATCGCGCGTGTACATCGTACCCTTCTCGGGGTCGAACGGGCAGTCCGAGGCGAACACGATCTTGTCGTGATCGAAGAACGACAGGCCGATGTCGATGCCGGCGCGCGACGAGAAGGTCGCGGTGTCGGCATAGAACCGGTGCTTGAAGTAATCGAGCGGGCGATGCTTGAGCTCGCCGAGCAACTTGCCGAGATCCTCGTCCGAGGTGCGCGAGCCGAGCTGATCCCAGCCGGGGCCGATGCGGCCTTCCAGCATCGGCACGATGCCGCCGAAGTGGTGGGTGATGATGTTCAGCTTCGGATACTTGTCCATCAGCTTGGAGAAGACCAGCCGCGCCATCGCGGCCGCGGTCTCGTAGGACCAGCCGAAGGCCCACCAGATTTCATACTTCGACGTTTTCTCGGTCGGGTAATCCGGGATGTTGGCGCCGCGCGCCGGATGCAGCCAGATCGGCTTACCGAGCTTTTCCATCTCGGCGAAGAACGGCTCGAACTTCGGATCATCGAGCGGCACGCCGGCCACGTTGGTGTAGATCTGCACGCCGAGCGCGCCGTTCTTGATGGCGCGGCGCGCTTCGGCGACGCCGGCATCCGGCGCGCCAAGCGCGCCCTGCGCGACCCAGCCGGGGAAGTGATCGCGGTCCTTGTCGATGATCTCGACGAACTCGTCATTGATCAGCCGCGCATATTCCTCGACCTTGGTGCCGTCGCCCTTGCAGAGCACTTCGAGCGGCGGCATGCCGTGCGACAGGATCTGCGCATAGTCCGGGAACGTGTCGACCACCTTCCTGCGGATATCGAGGTCGTGAATGCTCGGCACCTCGCGCATGCGCTTGCCGATGTCGGGAAGGCCGCTGTCGATCAGCACCTTGAAGAAGCGGCTCGGCAGGAAATGAGTATAGGCATCGATACGCATGGGCTTCCTTCCGTGGCGCGCAATCCGCTTTCGGACTGCGGAATTTTGCTTGTCGGTTGGCCAGCGTTCTACGCGAGCGGCGCAATACTGACAACGCACGCCAGCGGTTGCGCCCTATGCGCCCACTCGGCGCGCTTCGCATGCCGACCTCTCCCTATGGGAGAGGCCAGAAAGTGGCGGAACCCTTACTTGAACTTTGCCAGCACGGTATCCGGAATGGGATGGGACTTGAGCTGCCCACCGGCGTCCCGCACCGTCCAGACCCGCTTCTCGTCGGCCTCGACGCAGGTCTCGCCCTTCAGCGTGATGACGTGTCTCACCTCGAACGAGGTGCGGCCGAAGCTGATGGTGCTGGCGACGACGCAGTCGTCGCCGAAGCGGGTCGGTTTCATGAACTGCGCCTTCGTCTTGAGCAGCGGCCAGCCCGCGAATTCGAGCTTGTCGAACATCTCGTACTTGGTGATGCCGAGCGCGGACTCGAACAGCATTTCGATGGAGTGGTCGAAGATGCGGAAATAGTTGGGATAGAAGATGATCCCGGCGGGGTCGCAGTCGCCCCAGGCAATGCGCAGGTTTCGCGTGTTGGTGTAGGCCATGGCGCTCATTTACTAGCGGTCTTCGGCGCGGCGCGCCAGCCAGATGCTGTGGCTGCCGCAATCGGGGTCGTTCATGCGGGCATCGACCACATCAAAACCGTTGGCGGCGAGCAGCGCCCGATACTCATCCGGGTCGAGGCTGGCGTGATAGAGCGGCTCGCCATGCAGCTTGCCGATGGCTTCACCGTGCTCTGGCCCGCTGGTGAACATCAGCGGCGCGCCCGGCAGGGCATGCGCGGCGAAGACCGGAAACATGCGGCGCTGATCGTCATAAGCGAGATGAAAGAAAGAGTCCCAGGCAAGGATGCCACCGAAGCGGCGGTCGAGATCGAGGACGCGCATGTCGGCGACATGCCAGTCCTGCTCCGGAAAGTCGCGGCGGCACAGCTCGATCATGGTTGGCGATGAATCGACACCGGTGACGGCGCGGCCCTGCGCGATAAGATAGGCCGCGATCGGCCAGCCGAAACCGCAGCCGATATCAAGGATGGCGCTGCCTTCCGGCGCGAGACTCAGGAAACGATCAAGCCAGCCTTGCTCGAAGAAATGCGGCTGCTGCCGCCGGTCGGCGGCCCAGTCATGTGCCTTGCGCTCGTAGAGATTGACGATGCGGTCCGCGTCCGACATCGCTCGCTGCGCCGCTTAACGCGGCGCCATGCGCAGCGCGCCGTCGATGCGGATTACTTCGCCGTTGAGATAGCCGTTCTCGACGATGTGCAGCGCCAGCTTCGCGTATTCTTCCGGCTCGCCAAGCCGCTTGGGGAACGGCACCGAGGCGCCAAGCGAATCCTGGGTTTCCTGCGGCAGGCCCTTGAGCATCGGCGTCGCAAAGATGCCCGGCGCGATGGCGCAGACGCGGATACCGAATTGCGCGAGTTCGCGGGCCGCCGGCAGCGTCAACGCCGCCACGGCGCCCTTGGACGAGGCATAGGCCGACTGGCCGATCTGACCCTCGAAGGCTGCGACCGACGCCGTCGAGATGATGACACCGCGGTCGCCGCCCGGCAGCGGTTCGGCCGCCTGCATGCCGGCCGCGACCAGCCGCATCATGTTGAAGCTGCCGATCAGGTTGATCTTGATGACGCGCTCGAAATCCTCGAGCGGCATCGGGCCATCCTTGCCGACGATGCGCTTGGCCGGGCCGATGCCGGCGCAGTTGACCAGCACGCGGGCCGGGCCGTGCACAGTGGCGGCGGCGTTGATCGCGGCGCTGGCGCCCTTGTCGAGCGTCACGTCACAGGCAAAGGCAATGCCGCCGATCTCTTTGGCGACATCATTGGCGGCCTTCTCATTGAGGTCGAACACAGCGACCTTGGCGCCGGCCTTGGCCAGCACGCGCGCGGTCGCGGCGCCTAAACCCGATGCGCCGCCGGTAACGATCGCAGCCTGTCCGTTGATGTCCATTGATGCCGTCCCTTTAGTGCTTTGCGTCCGGATTCTCGATCAGCAGCGCAATGCCCTGGCCGCCGCCGATGCAGGCAGAGGAGATACCATAACGTAGGCCGCTGCGCTTCAATTCGCGCGCCAAAGTCAGGGTCAGTCGGATACCGGTGGCGCCCAGCGGATGGCCGATGGCGATGGCACCGCCATTGACGTTGAGCTTGTCCTCGTCGAGGCCGAGCGCGCGGGCGCAGGCCATCACCTGCGCGCCGAAGGCTTCATTGATCTCGAAGCGGCCGATGTCCTCCAGCTTGAGGCTGGCACGCTCGATGACGGCCTTGATCGCCGGTACCGGGCCGATGCCCATGATTTCGGGGGGCACCCCGACCGCGGCACTGGCAACGATGCGGGCGAGCGGCTTCGTGCCATTCTTCTCGGCATAGGCCTTGGACGACACCAACACGGCCGCCGCGCCATCGACGATGGCCGAGGAGTTGCCGCCGGTCTGCACGCCGCCGAAGGCCGGCTTGATCTTGGCGAGCTGCTCGACGGACGAGGGACGCACATGCGTATCGGCCGTGACGTCCTCCTTCACGCGGATGCCGCGCGCATTCATGCTATCGACCTCGAATTTCTCGGTGGTCACCGGCGCGATCTCACCGGCACGGAAGTCGGCGGCCTTCACGGCACGCTCGAACGAGCGCGAGGCGTAAGCGTCCACCTCCGCGCGGGTGATCTGATACTGCTTGGCGAGATTCTCCGCGGTGTCGCCCATGGTGCAGTTGACGCCGGGATCCATCAGCGCCTCCCACAGGAAGTCCTTGAACTCGACCTGGCCCATGCGGAAGCCGCCTCGGCTGGTGTAGGACGCGACCGGGTTGCGGCTCATCGACTCGGCGCCGACGCACAAAGCCAGATCGGCGCGCTTGAGCGAGGTGGCGTCGGAGGCCTGCGCGATCACTTCGATGCCGGTGCCGCAGACGCGCTGCACGAGATGGGCCGGCGTTTCCTGCGGCACGCCGGCATAAAGACCGACATGCCGCGGCAGCATGTAGGCGTCGAACGAAGCCTGCGCCATCGAGCCGGCAATCACGGTGCCGACATGCTTGGCCGACACGCCGGATTTCTTGATGGCCTCGCGCGCGGCCTTGATGCCGAGGTCGATCGGCGAAATCGGCGCCAGCGCGCCGTTATAATCAACAAAGGGCGTGCGCACGCCGTCGATCAGCCAGGCGTCGTCATAGGTGGCGCCGATACCGGCGGGTTTGTCGGTCACTTCTGTCACTCCATCACAAGCGGATCACGCGCGGCGACACTGCGTCGGCATATAGTTCCTCGACCAGCGCGGCGCGGTTCTTGAGCACGGTGCGCTGGTTGATCGAGCCCTGGTCGGTCATTTCACCTGAATCCATCGACGGCGGCTCGGTCATCAGCATGATGCGTTGAACGCGGTTCGACGAGCCGGTCGACGCGGCGGCCATCTTTGCCAGCATCGCGGCGAAATGCTGCTGCACGTCATAGTGCTGCACGATCTGGTCGGCCGGCGTGTCCGGCGCGCGATGCAGGATCTTGCGGCAGGCTTCGACATCCGGGAACACCAAGGCGGCGAGATAGTCGCGGTCGAGGCCGGCGAACACCACGTCGCGCACGAAGGGCTTGAAGGCGTCGATGAACTGCGCGCGCAGCGGCCCGACATTGACCCAGGTGCCGGACGACAGCTTGAAGTCCTCGGCGATGCGCCCGTCGAACAGCAGGCCCTGCGTCGGATCGTTCGGATCGGCGAACTTGAAGGTATCGCCAAGCTTGTAGAAGCCCTCCTCGTCGAAGGCGTTCTTGGTGTACTCGGGCTGGCGCCAGTAGCCCGGCGTGATGTTGGGGCCGCGCACGCGCGCTTCCAGCTTGCCTTCGTTCGGCACCAGCTTGAGCTCGAGCCCAGCAGCGGGCAGGCCCATATTGGTGGAGTTCGGATGATAGAAAGTGCGCGCCAGCGCGCAGGGAGCGGTTTCGGTCGCGCCGAAGCCGGTGAGGAACTGCACGCGCTCGCCGCAGGTCTCGACCGCCAGCGCATTGATCTCGTCGAACACATGCTGCGCCAGTCCGGCGCCGGCGAACCACAGCACCTTCACCTTCGAGAAGAACATGCGGCGCAGGTCCGCGTCGGCGCGCAAATGCGGCAGCAGCGCCTCGTAGCCCTTCGGCACGGTGAAATACCAGGTCGAGGCGATGTCGCGCAGATTGCGCACGGTCTCGTCTATGGCGCCGGGCAGCGGCTTGCCTTCGTCGATATAGAATGTGCCGCCGTTATAGAGCACGAGACCGACATCGTGATTGCCGCCGGCGGTGTGGTGCCACGGCGCCCAGTCGAGGATCACCGGCGGCTCGTCCTGGAAATAGGCGAGCGCCTGGCGCAGCATCACCTGGTTGGCACACCACATCCGCTGGGTGTTGATGACGCATTTCGGCGTGCCGGTGGAGCCCGAGGTGAACAGGAATTTGGCGACGGTGTCGGGCCCGACCTTGTCATGCGCGGCATCGACCGCGGCGGTCGGCTCGGCCGAGAGTTCGGAGAACAAGGTCGTGCGGCCTTCGATCGGATTGCGCGTGACGACGACCGGCACATCCCTCGGCACGATGGTGTCGATGGCGCGGGCAAAGGCCTTGCCGTCGGCGGCGAAGACGAGGCCGGGCGTGATCAATTCGAAGATCGACTTGAGCCGCGCGAAGTCCTGGCTCACCAGCGAATAGGCCGGCGAGATCGGCGCGTAAGGCACGCCGATATAGATGGCGGCGAGGCCGAGCATCGCGTGCTCGAGATCGTTGCCGGACAGGACGACGATCGGACGCTCGACGGACAGATTGTGTTTGAGCAGTGCCGTGCCGATGCGGCGCGCATGATCGAGCGCCTGCGCATAAGTGATGGTGCGCCAGCCGTCGGCCTTGCCGTTGCGCTGCGCCATGAAGACGCGATCCGGCGCGTGCCTGGCCCAGTGCTCCAGCCGCTCGGTCAGCTTTTTTGGATAAGGCCCGAGCGGCTCCGGCGAACGCAGGATCATCGTGCCGTCGGCGCGGCGTTCGATATCGACGGCCTGCGGGCCGAGCCTCACCGCGCGGGTGGCGGGCTGCTGCAACGATTCAGCGGTCACGTTCATGGTCAACTATCGCTCCGGATCACATTCGGCGACGGCGTTTCGGCATAAAGCTCGTCCACTAGCGCGGCGCGGGTCGCCAGGACCGCGCGCTGGTTGATCGAGCCCTTGTCGGTGGCTTCGCCTTTGTCCAGTGACGGTGGCTCCGCCATCAGAACGAGGCGCTCGACGCGCATCGACGATCCCTTGGCTTGCGCCGAAAAGGTGAAAAGTCCTTCGGTGAACAACAGCCGCACGGTCGGCGCAGCCACGATCTCGGCCGGCGTCGCCTCGGGGCCGAGACCGGCGAGCTTTCGGCAGGCTTCGATGTCTGGAAACACCAGCGCGCCGATGAAGTCGCGATCGGCGCCGGCCAGCACGACGTCGCGCACATAGGGCGCGAAGTGGTCGAT
>JAEZEY010000335.1 GCA_023432845.1 Pseudomonadota bacterium | reverse complement strand
CCGGCGTCGTCGCGAAGGGTTGCGCGGTGCCGACGGCTTTGGCCTCCAGCCCCTTCGCAACGAGACGCATATCGGCGCGCAGATCGCCACTGGCCGGGCCGTTCAGCGCGACCGTGAGCGACGCCGGCCCTGGCTCGATCGCGACCGACTGGCTCAGACCGAGCACGGTCATCAGCGCGCGGCCGTCTTCGGAATCGAGCCGGCCATCGATCTTGAGATCGCCGCGGCTGAGCACGTCGGCATCGGCGTTGCCCTGGCCATTGAGCGCGACGCGCAGACGGCCGAGCCGGCCGCCGACCGCGAGCCGCGCGATGGCCTTCGGCGCGGTGCCGTCGATCGTCAGCCTTGCCTGGAGATTGGCCGGCGACATCGTCGGCGTATGGTCGCTCAACCTGGCGACGGTTGCCGGCGCGAAGCGCTGCAGCACCGCCAGCACCGGCTCCATCTCCGGGGCGTTAAGATCAACATTGATGCTGCCGAGCGGCGTCGCGCCGCTGGTGTCGATGCGGCCACTCGCCGAGAAGGCGGCGCCGCCGAGATCGGTGACGGCGAGCTTGTCAATTTGCAGACCGCTGCCGTCCACCTTCAGCCGCGCGCTGGCATTGCTGGCGGTGAAGCCGCCGACCGTGGCGCGGCCGATGTCGATGGCGACCGCCATGTTGCGCGGCCGCTCCAGCGACGAACCGGACATCAGCGCCATGCCGAAGCCGAGCGTCGCGTCGAGGTCGAGTTCGGGGGCGTTGAGCGCGGCATCGAGCCTCGCCTGCGTCTGGCGCGAGGCGAACACATAGGCGAAGCGGCCCGTCACGACCTTGCGGTCGAACTCGGCTTTCAAATTCTCGACGGCGATCTTCTCGCTGCCGAGCGTGACGTCCCCGCGGATGCTGATCGGGCTGACATCGATCGGCGCCAGCGGCTTGACCTTGTCGGCCTGCCCCTCAAGCCAGGCCGCAAGCATCTTCGGGTCGTTGGCGTCGATCTCGGCCGGGCCGCTGAAGGCGACGCCGTTTTTGTCCACGGCCAGATGGCCGGACAGCCGCACGCTCGAATAGCCCGGCGCGCGGAATTCGAAGCGGTCGAGATTCCAGCCGCGCGCATCGCTGACGATATCACCGCGCAGGTTCTGCACGGCGCTGCCGCCGAGCGTGACCTGGTCGATGCCGATGCCGACGGCGATCGGGAATGTCGGCGCGAAGGCACCACTGCCGAGTTCGATCAGTTCGCGGATGGCTGCGGCCGGCGGCGGACGCACGCCGCCCTCGGATGCCAGCACGCGATCGAGATCGACCTGCCGTCCCGACAGCACGCCGTCGAAGCGCGGCTCCTTGCCGAACTTGAAATCGGCGACGCCGGTTAGCTTCACGCCCTGTTCGTCCGAACCGTAAAGATACTCGACCTGCTCCATCAGCGCCGATTGCGCATTGGCTTTCAGCTTGGCGGTGATGCGCCATGGCTGGGTCAGGCGGCCGCCGCCCTTCTGCGCGATGCCGACGGGCTTGGCGAGCCTGAGCGTACCTTCGAACTGCGGCGCGTCCTTGAACGACAGAACGCCGTCGGTCTCGATGCTGAGCGGACGATTGACCGGATCGACATTGATCTTGAGCTTGAGCGTATCGTCGTCGCCATAGCGGCCGGTCGACAGACGGAAGGGATAGAGTTCGTTCTCGATCCTGACGGCGCCCTCGCCTTTCAGCGGGCCGATCAGCGAGCGCGCGTCGCCGTTGAACCAGAGGCGGTCGAGCGTCACGGTGTCGCCGTCAGGATTGGCGACACTGAACTTGCCGTCCTCGATACTCAGCTTCTCGATGGCGAGGTCGCCGGCATTGAAGGCAAAGGCGATGCCGGGCGTGCTGATCTGGCCGCTGCCGTCGGCGATCAGTTGGACCTCGGGACCGCTGATCGTGAACTCGGTGGCGCGCCACTCGCCGCGCATCAGCGGGCCCAGCGCGAATTCGACGCCGAGCGAGCGCGCTTTGACCGATGCGCCGTCCGGCTGCGGCCTGGCTTGGGCGACCGACGGACTCGCGCCCACCTGGATGTCGTTGAGGGTCAGTCGCGGCGACGGCAGCAGGCGCAGATCGATGGGCCCGCCGACGCGCACCTCGGTGCCCATCACGCGGCTCGCCTGCGCCTCAAAAACCGGGCGATAGCCGTTCCAGTCGATCAGCAGCGGTCCGACCAGGGCCGCCACCAAGGCCAGGATGATCGCGACCGCTACGCTGAGTAGTGTTGTCTGCACGCCAACTCCCGCGGCGCGCCGCGACCCCCCGGCCGGCGCGCCCTCAGTCAATATAAGCGATTATTCGCGGTTTCCGTTGGCAATTCTATGTCGGCGACCTCGATAACAAAGGAACGCCGTCATTCCGGGGACCGGCGAAAGCGCGAGCCCGGTGCACACTCGGCGCATGCCTCTGGATTCCGGGTTCGCGCTACCGGGCGCCCCGGAATGACTAATTCGCCGGCAGCATCTTGCCCGGATTGAGGATGTTCAGCGGATCGAGCGCCCGCTTGATCGCCCGCATGGCTGCGACCCCGGCGGCGCCGTGTTCCGCTTCCATGTACTTGGTCTTGCCCTGGCCGACGCCATGCTCGCCGGTCGAGGTTCCGTCCATCGCCAGCGCCCGCTTGACCAGCCGGTCGGAAATCGCCTTGGCCCGCGCCACTTCGTCGGCGCTGCTCATATCCACCAGCAAGGTCAGGTGGAAATTGCCGTCGCCGACATGGCCGACGATCGGCGCCACCATGTTGTTCTCGGTGAGATCGACCTGCGTTTCCGTCACGCAATCGGCCAGCCGCGAAATCGGCACGCAGACGTCGGTGGCGATCATCGCCGCACCGGGGCGGAGCTGGAAATTGGCCAAGGCGGCATTGTGCCGCGCCTCCCACAATTTGGTGCGCTCCTCCGCCTGCGCGGTCCACACGAAAGGTCCGCCGCCGAATTCGGCCGCGATCTCGCCGAAGCGCTCGGACTGCTCGGCGACCGAGGCTTCGCTGCCGTGGAATTCCATCAGCAGCAAGGTAGTTTCCGGCAGTCCGGTCTTCGACGCCATGTTGAGCGCCTTCACCTGCAAGGCATCGAGCAGTTCGATCCGCGCCACCGGAATGCCGGACTGGATGGTCATGATGGTGGCGTTGCAGGCCGCCTCCACCGACGGAAACGGGCAGCGGCCGCCGGCAATGGCTTCGGGAATGCCGGCGAGCTTGAGCGTGAGTTCGGTGATGATGCCGAGCGTGCCTTCCGAGCCGACCATCAGTCGGGTGAGGTCGTAGCCGGCCGAGGTCTTCTTGGCGCGGCGCGCGGTGTCGATCACCTCGCCGTTGGCCAGCACGACCTTCATGGTCAGCACGTTGTCCTTCATGGTGCCGTAGCGCACCGCATTGGTGCCGGAGGCGCGCGTCGCCGCCATGCCGCCGAGCGAGGCATTGGCGCCGGGATCAATGGGAAAGAACAAACCGCTGTCGCGCAGTTGCTCATTCAATTCCTTCCGCGTGATGCCGGGCTGCACGACGCAGTCGAGATCCTCGGCATGAACGGCGACCAGCCGGTTCATGTCCCGGAAGTCGATCGACACGCCGCCCTGCGGCGCGTTGACATGGCCTTCCAACGACGAGCCTACGCCGAACGGAATGATCGGCATGCCGTGCTTGGCGCAGATGAGAACGACGCGCTGCACATCCTCGGTCGACTGCGGATAGACCACCGCGTCCGGCGCCTGATTGACGATCCAGGTCACGGTGTTGCCGTGCTGCTCGCGCACCGCGCGGGACGTGACGACGCGGTTGCCGAAGGCAGCGGTCAATTCGCCGATGGCGGCGGCAAAGCGTGTCGGATTGGCGGTATCGGCGACGGTATTGACGGTCACGGCAGGCCCCGGCTGATCGAGCAAAGAGCGGGCAACCTGTCCGCGCGCGGGGCGCTCGTCAAGCTGCGGCGCAGCAGGACGGCAAGCCGATACCGGGTCAGGAATAGATGTAGTCGGGCAGCGGCTCCGGCGGCGGCGGCGCGCTCTGGCTTACCGACACGGCGTAGGTCACGATCATCAAGGTCATGAAGACGAAAAACGCACCCTTGGCGCCGACACGCAGCGCTTTCCGCACAACCGAAAAGTCGCGAGAGGTGATCTTGCTGAACGCGGCTCTGGCCGCTGCGATCCGGGTCGTCATCGTGGCTGCTCCTCGACGGCACGAGGATAGCCGGGCGGCCCGGCCGGAAAACGGTTTCGTTAAGAATTGGTTAATGCCGCAGCGAGCTGTGGATTATTTTTCGGCCCGCCACTTTCGCCCTGCGGCCCGGAAAAGCCGCTGCGGGCTCTACACCAATGCCGCTATTGCGCGCTGGCGACGAGACGCGGCACGGGCTCGTCAATGCTGCGCACGACAATGATCTGGTTGAAATGCCCGTCCTCGAATGCCTTCAGGAACGTGTCGTATTCCCTGATGGAGATGCAGCCGTTCGACGCGCCCGCCTCACCCAGCAGGAACGAGTGCGCCAGAATGCCGTCGCGGCCGTACATCTTGCCATCGCCGACCGGCTTCATGCGCAAGGCGCGAACGCCGTGAAACGGTTTCTCGCGGAAGCTGACGGCATAGACGTTGGGCGGTGTCACGCCGACATTCTTGCGGTGCATTGAATCAGGATCGTCCAACCACTCGCCGAAGCCTGAATGCGCCTCCAGCTTGGTGCCATCCGGCATATAAACGGCGCGCTTGGTGATGTCGTACAACACCGTCTTGGGATGAGCCGCCAGCACGGCCTTCGCGGCGCGGTCCGGATCGCCGAACAGTTTGTCCAGGATGCCGGGCTCGTCCGGTTGACCTTGCTGCTCCGGCTGCGGCGGCAGCGACGCGAGGCGCGGTTCGTTGGCCGGCTGCGTGACGGCGGCAACGGCCTGCCGCGCCATGCCGTCGGGCCGCGGCAGCGGCAGGGGCGTCGCGACCGCCAAGCTGCCCGCATCGTTACGCGTGAAGCGCGTTGCATACGGCGACGGCGTCGCGGACCAGAGCCAACTGTCGTTCTGCTTTCTTGGCGCCGCAGCGCCGACGCGGCCGACAGGCTGAACCCATTCGTCATGCCAACGCTCCGCGAAATCGGAGGCGCGCGCCGGCGAACCCGGCGCTTTGGAAACCACCGGCTGCGGCACAACGGCCCCGCGGCCTTGATGCAACGGCATATACGCCGCTGTCGCGGCAATCGCGCCCACGGTGGCGAAGCCCAACGACATCCAGGTCAAGGGTACAGCCGCCCGCGCCAGACCGCGCGTGAACGACCCCGGAGCCGAACCGATGGCCGGTCCCGCAGACTCAAGCGCAGCCTTCACTCTGCCGAACAAAACGCGAGCGTCGATCATGTGCCGAACATATTAGCGCGCCGCCGCCGGGGTGAATACCCGGGCGGAGACCTGTGGAACCGGGCTCACCCGGTCACTTTTCGGCCGCTTTCTCCCCCGTCGCCTTGCGTCTGAAAAGGTTACCGACCAGCGAGGAGAACATGCCGGGCATCTGCCCTGGCTCGAACGGCACCGGGCGGCACATGCTCATGGTGACGAGCCCGATGCGCGCCATGCGCTGGCCCGCGTAGAGCGATTCGGCGGTCGAGGCGGCGAGCCGTTCGGCAATGGCGCCGCCGAGATGCTGGGTCAGGCCCATGCTGGCCATGTCGACGACGCCGAGGCGGCCAGCCTCGACCACCAGACGGCGCAGCAGATGAACGGTCGCCGCTGCCGTCGGCCGGTGGCCGTAGACGGCGGCCACGTTGCGTACCATGCGCACCGCCATGGCGACGAAGAACACCACATCGGTTAAGGCCGTCGGCGACACCGCCGTGATGCCGAGCGCCTGCGCGGTCGAGCGGCGCACGACGGCTTCGGCGCGGCGGTCGAGCGGCGTCATCACCGTGCGCGACAGCATGTCGATCTGCTGCGCCGGCGTGTGATGCTGCTGCAACTGGCGCTGATAGGTCTCGATCGCGCTTTGCGTCTCGCGATCCTTCGGCACAACGCTGAGGACTTCGCGCACGGCGTGACGCATCTCGGCGGGACGCAAGGTCTTGGTGGCGAGCTTGTCGTGAATGGCCTCGACGCTGGTGAGCCGCACGAAGCTCCTCACCTCGCGGCCGATGATGATCAGCGCGCCACCGACGCCGGCGGCGACCGCCCCACTCGCCAGCCAGCCGAGTGTCGGGCTTGAGGCGAAAGCGGCTACAATCCACTGGTAGGCGTCGATGGCGAGCCAGCCGGCAATGGCGATGCCGATGCCCCACCAGGCGACGCGGCGCCAGAGACTGCCGCGGCGCGGCTGCGGTGCCGCCGGCGCGACGACAGCACGCTCGCGCGGCACGACGCGTTCGGTCTCTTCGGTGGCGAATACCCTCGGCGAAGCCGGCCGCCCCGACTTTGCGGCGTCGAGAACATCCTCTTCGATCACGAAGGGTCTTGTCTGGGATTCGCGCGTGCTCATTGCAGCCGGTCTCCGATCAGATAATCGAGCGCGAGATCGAGATTGATGTGCGGGATGCCGTCGACCGGCGCCGGATCGATCAGCGGCGGCTCGAACACCGGCACGTCGAGGAACGGCGTACCCCATGCATCCGGCCGCGGCGGCCGCACCGGAACCTCGCCGCTCAGGAATTTCGCCTGCTTCGCCGAGCCGACCTTGCGGCCGACCACGACCTCGACGTCGCGGCCGTCGATCACTTGCGTCGCCTCGACGGTGGAGGCAACCGAAGCAAGCGACATCACCTCGATATCGGCGTCTCGGCCGCGCGCGGACAGCACGGGCAGCGCCGCCATGTTGCGCAAGAGCGCGCTCATGTGCTCGCGCTGGCGATCCGGGATGTGATCGGCCTTGGTGGCGGCAAACAAAACTTTCTCGACGCGCGAGGCGCCCAGGATACGGGTGAGGATGTTGTGCTGGCCGTAGCGGAAGCTTTGCAGGATGGCCTCGGTGGCGAGCCGCGTATCCTCGAAGGCCTCGCGGCCGGCCAGCAGCGCGCCCAGCACATCGACCAGCACGATCTGCCGCCCGTAATTGCGGAAATAGTCGGCGTAGAATTTCTCGACGACCTCGCGCTTGTAGACTTCGAAGCGCTCCTGCATCAGGCCGCCGAGCGAGCCGGCGCTGAAGCGATCGACGCCATCGGCGACTTCGAGCGGCGCGAACCATAGATACGGCGCATCGGCCAGCGCGCCCGGCCGCACGAAGCGGCCCGGTTGCAGATAGCTGAGACCGTGCTTGTCCCGCGCGGTAGCGAGCAGCGCGCGATAGAGATCGTGCGCTTGCCTCGCGACGGCATCGCTGGCCTTCTCGGAAGCCGGGTGCTCGCCGGCGAAGGCCATGAAATCGCGCGCGATGTCGGCGCGCAGGCCGCGCTTCCAGAGCGCAAGCGTCGCGCGCGACCAGTCGGCATAGCTCTGCGACAGCAGCGGCAAATCGAGCAGCCACTCGCCGGGATAATCGACAATACGCAGCTTGAGTGTCGCGGCGTTGCCGCCCAGCGGACTGAGAAGCTGGCTGACGAGGCCGGTCGGCACGAAACGGATGTCGATGCCAATCTCGGAAATGTCGGCGGTCGGCTCCGGCCACACCGATGGCGTGCCGGCCATCGCCTCGATATTGGCGGCATAGGGAAAGCGTGGCAGCGTGTGGGCGCGTACGGCCTCGAGCTGCGCGGCTATCAGCCGTCCCTCGCCGACGGCCTGCAAGAGCGCCATGCGGTTCGGGTTATGCAGCGCGGACAGCAGATTGTGCACCAGCGAGGTGATGAACACCGTCTTGCCGGCGCGCGACAAGCCCGTGACGGCGAGCCACACCGTCGAGCCCTTGGCCAGCTCGGTGAGATTGGGCGCTCCGCTGAGCCAGTCCGGCAGGTCGCCGATGATCGGTATTTTCGCCATGATGCTCAAAACAGCCTGTCGAGTGGATGTGCCGCGCACTCTACTATAGATAGGGACCGTTTCGCGTTGCAGGAGACCCGATGTCCGACCTCGCCCCGGCGCTGGCCGCGCCCTTTATGTCCTCGGTAATGGCCATCGAGCCGGCCTGGATCGACTATAACGGCCACCTCAATGTCGGCTACTACAGCGTGCTGTTCGACCGGGCGATCGACGAGCTGTACCTGCCGATCGGGCTCGGGCCCGACTACCTCAAGGACACGAAGCATTCGACCATGGTGGTCGAGAGCCATGTGCGCTACCTGCGCGAGGTGCATCTCGGCGCGCCTTTGCGCGTCTCGGCGCAGCTCATCGGCTTCGACGCCAAGCGTTTTCACGTCTACCAGGAAATGCTGCATGCCGAGGAAGGCTGGGTGTCGGCGACCTGCGAGACCATGACCGTGCATGTCGACATGACGGCGAAGAAGGTCGCGGCGTTCCCGTCGGCGGTCATGGCGGCGCTGCAG
>JAEZEY010000178.1 GCA_023432845.1 Pseudomonadota bacterium | reverse complement strand
AGCAGCGCTTCCATGTCCTTGAGCGGCACCATGTTGGGGCCGTCCGAGGGCGCGCGGTCCGGATCCTGATGCGTTTCTATGAAAACGCCGGCGACGCCGACCGCGACTGCCGCTCGCGCCAGCACCGGCACGAATTCGCGTTCGCCGCCCGACGAGGTGCCCTGCCCGCCCGGCTGCTGCACAGAATGCGTGGCATCGAAAACCACCGGCGCGCCGGTGCGCGCCATGATCGGTAACGAGCGCATATCGGACACCAGCGTGTTGTAGCCGAAGGAGACGCCGCGTTCGGTCAGCAGCACGTTCGGGTTGCCGGCGCTGGTCAGCTTGGCGACGACGTTCTTCATGTCCCAGGGCGCAAGGAACTGGCCCTTCTTCACGTTGACGACGCGGCCCGTCTTGGCCGCGGCGATCAGAAGATCGGTCTGGCGGCACAGGAAGGCCGGGATCTGCAGCACGTCAACCGCCTGTGCGGCGGCGGCGCATTGACCGGCATCGTGAACATCGGTGAGCACGGGCAGGCCGAGGCTCTCGCGGATTTCCGCAAACACCGGCAGAGCCGCCTCGAGCCCGACGCCGCGAGCGGCCGACGCCGAGGTTCGGTTGGCCTTGTCGAACGAGGTTTTGAAGACGAGGCCAATGCCGACGCGCGCGGCGATTTCCTTCAGCGCCGATGCCATCTCCAGCGCATGGCTGCGGCTTTCGAGCTGGCACGGCCCCGCGATCAGCGCCAGCGGCAGGTCATTGCCGAAGCGCACGGCGCCTGCGGCTACGGTCTTGTTCGGCACGGCGATCTGGTCCAAGGAGTCGTCCTCTCGGGCCGAGACCATGAAGCGGGCCGCACGCCGGGTCAACGGGCGCAGGACGCATAGCGCCATGAAATCTTGCCGGTTCTGGCCCCTAGGGGGCCGGCGGCACCGCAAGAATATCGACGTCAAGGCTGCGCAGGATTTTCTCGGCGACACTACCGATCAGGGCCTTGACCAGCGCCGAGCGGCCATGGGTGCCGATGATCATCAGATCCGGACGCTCCCGCGTCGCAACCCGTTTGATGTTCTCATACGCCCCGCCCTCCATGATCCGCGGTCGCCACGTCGCATTGGTCAGGCCGTGCTCCTCGCGGAACGCGCTGAGTTCCGCCGACGCCTGTTCCTGCATATCGCCGACATAGGCATCGATCTCGACCTTCGAGGCGTCGGCGAGACTCATCTTGTCGACAGCCGGAGCATCGAAGGCATGCAGCAGCGTCACGTCGGCGTTGTCAATGAGATGCAGCGCCCGTGCCGCCTTCACGGCCCGCGCCGACGCCGGCGACAGATCGACGGCTGCTACCACGCGGTCGTAAGGTTTTTCGGCCGGCGTATTCACCATCAACACCGGGTAAACGCCGGTCCGGATGACACGTTCGATCGTGGTGCCGATGAAGACGTCCAGCAGCACCTGCTTGCGGTGCGAGCCCATCACGATCAAATCGCACGAAACCTCTTTGGCGACTCTGAGAATTCCCTCGAAAGCCTCGCCGGTCGCGGTCACCGCGCGGCAAGACACGCCGCGCAATTCGGTCAGCGATGCAATCTGTTCGTTCAAAAACTTGTCGGCCTCGGCTCGCTCGATTTCGACGATGTTCGGCGGCCTGTCGTCGTCGATCACGGTCACGAGTGTCAGGTCGGCGCCGATCTGAGCCGCCAATAGTCCAGCCCGACGCAATGCCCGTTGCGAGCGGATAGAGAAATCGGTGGCGGCGACGATATGCGGCATGCCTTTGCGGTCCTCGTACCTTTGCCGTCGCGATCGCGGCGAGTGCCTCCGCAGCGCCTGAACTGAACTGCGCCAACATTTTTACTGCTGCAGCCGTCGCCGGCTGCAATGGATGACTCACATCAATATGAGGCCGGCACCGCAAGCCGTGCCGGTGCGTTTTTGTGTCGCGCCCGTTGCAAAACGCATCGCAGCCAGCCGCGGGCCGTTACGTGTGTCCGGCGTGGCGAGGCCGAATTGCGCCGTATAAGCGGCGGGTGTCATGACGTCGATGGCGCCGCGCGGCAATGGAATGGAAAGCCCCTCGCCCTCCGGCGTCGCCTCGCTGGCGCCGGTGAAGGCGAGCAGGAATTCGCGATGACGCTGCGGCTCTTCCGCGACCAAGACGACGGCGGCGATGCCGGTCGCGCCATTGGCGTGCGTCTGGAAGGCGGGGTTCCAGAAATTCTCCGGGTAATGCTGCTGACAGGTGAAAAAGCCAATCTGTGGCGCGGCTTCGTCCTTGGCGAAGGCGAGCGAGAACGCCAGATGCACCGGCGAGCCGTCCGGCCGCCGGCCTTCGCGATCGAAACGCGTCGAGGCCGAGGCGGCGATGTGGGCCGCTTCGAAGGCCGCGACATCGCCGGCGGAGTCGGTCGATTCCAGCACCAGCATTGACAGCCCTTCGTGCCGCGCCGCGAAGTCGCGATTGTAGACGCCGAAGTTTTCCGAGAACACATCGCTGGACAGCTTCTCCGGTTCGGCGAGCGTGATCAGCTCAATGAAGAATCCGGGAAATTGGACGATGTGGTTGTGCGTGCCCCACGGATGCCTGTTGCGCGCGCCGACGGTGAAGCCGATCTCGCGGTAGCGCGCCGCCGCGACATCGAGGTCGCGGACGGCATGGACAACGTGATCGAGGCCGCGCGGCATCTCGCCGCTACTTCGCTGCAGAGAACGCCGTCGGCGTAAGGAAGCTGCTGGCGATATTGGCGACGATCAGTCCGTCCTTTTCGGATTCGGCTCGGGCCTGGATCCATTCCGGGTCCGACATGAAGGCGTCCCAACGCTTTTCACGGTCGGCCAGCGATTCCCACTTGAGCATGTAGGTCAGATCCATGTTGGATTCGCCGATCAGCGTCGTCCAGAAGCCGGCCTGCTTGATGCCATGCTTGTCCCAGATCCTCAGGGTCGCCGTCTCGAAACGCTTGAACAGAGCGGGCAGCCGGCCCGGGATGCAGCGATAAACGCGAAGCTCGTAGATCATGGACGCTTCCCTTCAAGTGCTTAAGCAGAACGGCTTGCGCAGTGGATTAGACCAACCGGCTCTGATCCACCGCCGCGCCGATAAAGGACGAGAACAGCGGGTGCGGCTCGAACGGGCGTGATTTCAGCTCGGGGTGGAACTGCACGCCGATGAACCAGGGATGGTCCTCGTATTCGACGATCTCGGGCAGCACGCCGTCGGGCGACATGCCGGAGAAACGCAGACCGTGTTGTTCGAGCCGGTCCTTGTACGCGGTGTTTACTTCGTAACGGTGGCGGTGGCGTTCCGAGATTTCGGTCGTGCCGTAGATCTGCGCGACGCGGCTACCGCGCGTCAGCGCCGCCTGATAGGCCCCGAGTCGCATCGTGCCGCCGAGATCGCCGCTGGCGGCGCGCTTCTGCAATTCGTTGCCTTTGAGCCATTCGGTCATCAGGCCGACCACCGGCTCATTCGTCGGGCCGAACTCGGTCGAGTTAGCGTCGGCGATGCCGCACAGGTTCCGCGCCGCTTCGATGCAAGCCATCTGCATGCCGAAGCAGATGCCGAAATACGGCACGTGCCGCTCGCGGGCGAACTGCGCCGCTCTGATCTTGCCCTCGGCGCCGCGCTGACCGAAGCCGCCGGGCACCAGAATGCCGTTGACCTGTTCGAGGAAGGGTGCCGGGTCCTCGTGCTCGAACACGTCGGACTCGATCCACTCGAGATTGACCCTCACCTTGTTGGCGATGCCGCCGTGGGTGAGCGCCTCGTTCTGCGACTTGTAGGCGTCCTTCATGCCGGTGTACTTGCCGACAATGGCGATGGTTACCTCGCCTTCCGGATTGCGGACGCGCTCGTTGATTTCATGCCAGCGCGCCAGATTCGGAGCGGTCTTGTCTTCGATGCCGAAGGCGGCCAGCACTTCGCGGTCGAGCCCTTCAGCCGAATAGGCTTCCGGCACGGCGTAGATGTTGTCGACGTCGCGGGCCTCGATGACGGCGCTTTCGCGCACATTGCAGAACAGCGCCAGCTTGCGCCGCTCGCCTTCCGGGATCGGCCGATCCGTACGACAAAGCAGGATGTCCGGCTGGATGCCGATCGACCGCAATTCCTTGACCGAATGCTGCGTCGGCTTCGTCTTGAGTTCGCCGGCGCTTGGGATGAAAGGCAAGAGCGTCAAGTGGATGTAGATGCAGTGTCCGCGCGGCATGTCGTTGCCGAACTGGCGGATCGCCTCGAAGAACGGCAGGCCCTCGATGTCGCCGACGGTGCCGCCGACCTCCACCAGCACGAAGTCGTAGCCGTCATTGCCGTCGCGGACGAAGTCCTTGATGGCGTTGGTGACGTGCGGGATGACCTGGATGGTGGCGCCGAGATAGTCGCCGCGCCGCTCCTTGGTGAGGATGTCCTGGTAGATTCGGCCGGTGGTGATGTTGTCCTGCCGCGTCGCCGGATTGCCCGTGAAGCGCTCGTAGTGACCGAGATCAAGATCGGTCTCGGCGCCGTCATCGGTGACGAAAACCTCGCCGTGCTGATACGGCGACATCGTGCCGGGATCGACGTTGAGATAGGGGTCGAGTTTGCGGAGGCGGACCTTGTAGCCTCTGGCCTGCAGCGTCGCGCCGAGCGCCGCCGATGCGAGACCTTTGCCGAGGGAGGACACCACGCCGCCGGTGATGAAGATATACCGCGCCATGGGGCCTAACCTCTAGACGCCACGAATCGATTCGGGGAGAGCGAAATGCGATTGCCTGCCCCGCACCTGTGCGTAGCGTGAAAAAGTCGTGAAATCGGAAGCTTTTGCATCGGTTCTTTCGTGCGCGAATAGAGGCGCGGACCGGGGCTCGCGCCGGCTGACGTGTGATGTCCGCATCATGGCCGCCAAACTGAGAAGGGCCGGAGTTCCCGGCCCTTCTTTTGCGGCTATTTCGATTGCGGAACCTGGGGTCCCGAAGGCGTCGACGGCTGGCCGCCGCCAAGCTGATTGAGCAGGCCGCCGCTGCCGGTCCCGAGCGGCGGCGCCGAACCCGGCGCGCTGGCTGGCGCCGGCGTGCTGCCCTGCAGGATCGAGGTCGGCGCACGGTTCATGCCGGCCAGAATCGAGAGGATCAGACTGGTTGCGAAGAACAGGCCGGCCAGGATCGCGGTGCTGCGGGTGAGGACGTTCGTGGTGCCACGGCTGGACATGAAGTTGCCGCCGCCGCCGCCGCCGATACCGAGCCCGCCGCCTTCGGAGCGCTGCAGCAGCACCACGCCGATCAGGGCGAGCACCAGCATCAGGTGGATGACAATGATTACGTGCTGCATCTCAGGACGTCCGTTCGCAAAATCAGGTCGAAGCCGGCAGGCCAAGCTGCCATTCCGGCGCCTATCGCCCGCAATATAGGAATTCGCGGCGGTCTCTACACGATCGCGCGGGCGATTTCCACCCGCCCGGCCTGCCCAGCCCGGTTTCGCTCGCCTAGCGGTAAACCGCGGCGATTCCGAGGAAATCCTCCGCCTTCAGGCTCGCACCGCCGACCAGGGCGCCGTTGACATGGGCAATGGTGAGCAACTCACCTGCATTGGAGGGCTTCACCGACCCGCCGTAGAGGATCCGCACACCTGCCCCTCGGTCATGAAACCGGTCGGTCAACGTCTTGCGGATGAAAGCATGAACCTCGGCGACGTCCGCCGGGGTCGGCGTCAGCCCGGTGCCGATGGCCCAGACCGGCTCATAGGCCACGACCAGATTGTCCGCGGTCGCGCCATCCGGGAGCGAGCCGGCCAATTGCTCACCGACGACCTGAAGCGTCTTGCCCGCCTCGCGCTCGGCGCGCTGCTCGCCGACGCAGACGATGGCCGTGAGCCCCGCCCGCCAGGCCGCTTCCGCCTTGGCCTTCACCTCGGCGTTGCTTTCCTTATGATCGGTGCGGCGCTCAGAATGGCCGACAATCACTGCCTTGGCGCCAGCGTCCGCCAGCATTTCAGCCGACACGTCGCCTGTGTGCGCCCCGGACGCCTTGGCGTGGCAGTCCTGGCCGCCGATAATCAGGCTCGAATCCTTGGTCGCCCAATTGAATTGCGCGATCAGCGTCGCCGGGGGGCAGATCATCAGGTCGGCCTTGCCGGCCAGATCAGCCGCGCCCTTCTTCATGCCGTCGAGTTCGCTCATCGAGGCCGCGAGCCCGTTCATTTTCCAGTTGCCCGCGACCAGCGGCCGAATTTGTCCCGACACCATTGGCTATCACCCTGTTTCCGCCCGAATTTCCGTCTGCGGTTAGCAAACGCGGCCTGCCTGCGCCATAGTGTCCTTGCGACGCACGCCCCGCTTTCCGGGGTTCTCCGTGGCGTTGCAAGGAGTTGGGCCCATCCCTATAAGGGCCCGGCCTCTGATTTCCCCTGAATTGCGAACGAAACGGAACGCTCATGCTGCGCGGTATTCACAAGGCCACGTCCACCTGGCTCGGCAAAGCCGTGATGGCCGTGATCATGGGCTTCCTGATCATTTCCTTCGCGGTATGGGGCATCGGCGACATCTTCCGCGGCTTTGGCGCCAATTCGGTCGCCAAGATCGGCGGCACCGACATTTCCATTGAGCAGTTCCGTCAGTTCTATACCGACAAGGTGCAGCAGCTCAGTCAGCAGTTGCGTCGTCCGATCACGCCGGACCAGGCGCGCGGCCTCGGCCTCGACCAGCGTTTCCTCGGCCAGATGCTGGCGGAGGCCGCGCTCGACTTAGAGGCGCGCAATCTGCGTCTCGGCCTGTCGGACAAGACCATCGCCGACCGCATCATGGACGATCCGAACTTCAAGGGACTCAACGGCCAGTTCGACCGCGGCCGCTTCGAGCAGATCATCCGCAACGCCGGCTTCAGCGAGCAGCGCTACGTCGCCGAGCAGCGCAATGTGCTGTTGCGCCGCCAGATCGCGCACAGCGTCAGCGGCGATCTGCCGGTGCCGAAGACCATGGTCGATGCGGTCAACCGCTATCAGAACGAGCGCCGTTCGATCGAATACGTTCTGCTCGGCGAGGCGCAGGCCGGCAACATTCCGGAACCAAGTGCCGAAGATCTGTCGAAGTATTTCGACGAGCGCAAGGTCATGTTCCGGGCACCCGAATATCGCAAGGCGACGCTTCTGGCGCTGACCCCGGCCGAACTCGCCAAGCCGGACGCCATTTCGGATGCGGATGCCAAGGCCTTCTACGACCAACGCAAGGAGAGCTTCGGCGTAGCCGAGAAGCGCGAGGTCCGCCAGATCGTCTTCCCGAAGGCCGAAGATGCGGCCGCGGCGGATGAGAAGATCAAGAAAGGCGCAACCTTCGACGATATCGTCAAGGAGCGCGGCCTCAACGCCTCGGACACGGACCTTGGCCTGGTGACGAAGCGCGACATCATCGACCCCGCGGTCGCCGATGCCGCCTTCTCGGCACAGACCGGCCAGGTCAGCGCGCCGATCAAGGGCCGCTTCGGCACGGTGCTCGTCAGCGTCGGCAAGATCGAGCCCGGCTCACAGAAGAGCTATGAAGAGGTCGCGTCGGAGATCAAGCAGCAGCTCGCCGAACAGCGCGCCCGCAACGAGATCCACGATCTGCGCGACAAAATCGAGGACGAGCGCGCCGCCGGCTCGACGCTCGCCGAAACCGCCAAGAAGCTGAACCTGAAAGCGACTGAGGTCGACGCCGTTGATCGCGCCGGCCGCGCGCCGGACGGCACGCCGGTTGCGGCCATTCCGCGCTCGCCCGATGTGATCGGGGCCGTGTTCGGCAGCGACGTCGGTATCGACAGCGAAGCGCTGCAACTGCCGGACGGCGGCTTTCTCTATTACGATGTCACCGGCATCACGCGCTCGCGCGAGCGCACGCTGGACGAGGTCAAGGATCAGGTGGTCGCGCGCTGGCGTGCCGATGAGCTTGCCAAGCGGCTGAAGGCTACCGCCGACGACATGCTCGGCCGACTGAAGGGTGGCATGGCGCTGGCGCAACTCGCGTCCGAGAACGGGCTGAAGGTCGAGACCGCGTTCGGCCTGCAGCGTGGCCAGGCCGCTGGCGGCCTGCCCGCCGCCGTGTCGGATGCCGCATTCAAGACCGGCAAGGACGAGTTCGGCGTCGCCGACAGCGATAATGGCGATCGCCGCTATATCTTCCGCGTCACAGAAGTCAGCGTGCCGCCGATCGATCCGCAGGGCGCAAGCCCCGATCAGTTGAAGGCGAACCTGCAGGCCTCCTACGCCGACGACATTATCGGCCAGTATCTCGCCCGCCTCGAAAACGATCTGGGCGTGTCGATCAATCAGCAGGCGGTCAACCAGGTGGTCGGCGGTCAGGCCAATAACTGAGAGCGTTTTCGAGCGAAGTGGAAGCCGGTTCGCGTGAAGAAAACGCTTCAAAACATAAAGCTAGAGCCCCGGCGATGATTTTATCAAAGCCGGAAAGGCTCTAGCGCCGTCAGGCCCGTAATGCAGATCGAACCGTCCGAAAGCGCTTTCGCGGAATGCTACTATCGCGGCGAGCCGCAGGTGGTGTGGACGACCCTCGTCGCCGACCTGGAGACGCCGGTGTCGGCCTTTCTCAAGGTCGGCGGCGGCAAAGCGATGAGCTTCCTGCTCGAGTCGGTCGAAGGCGGTGCGGTGCGCGGCCGCCATTCGATCATCGGCATCGAGCCCGACCTCGTCTGGCGGGCTAACGGCACCAGGGCCGAGATCAACCGTTCGGCGCGCAGCAAGCCCGATGCTTTCGTGCCCTGCTTGGAGGCGCCTCTGACGGCGCTGCGCGCGCTGATTGCCGAAAGCCGCATCGATCTGCCCGAGGCGCTGCCGCCGATGGCGGCCGGCGTGTTCGGCTATCTCGGCTACGACACGGTGCGGCTGATCGAAGAACTGCCGGCGGTGAAGCCGGATCCGATCGGCATTCCCGACGCCATCATGATGCGGCCGACCATCGTCGTGGTGTTCGACGCCGTAAAGGACTCCATTACCGTCGTAACACCCGTGCGACCCGAGAAGGGCGTCGATGCCAAGGTGGCGCTGACTCGCGCGACCGAGCGGCTCTCATCGGTGGTCGATGCGCTCGACCGTCCGCTCGACAAGGCGCTGTCCGAATATGTGGAGGGCCCGCTCGACGTACCGCCGGTGTCCAACACCACGCCGGCCGAATACGAGACGATGGTCAAGCGCGCCAAGGAGTACATCGCCGCCGGCGATGCGTTCCAGATTGTGCTGGCGCAGCGCTTCGAAGCGCCGTTCTCGCTGCCGGCGTTCTCGCTCTATCGCGCGCTCCGCCGCACCAATCCCTCACCTTATCTCTATTTCCTCGATTTCGGCAGTTTCGCCGTATCGGGTTCGAGCCCGGAAATCCTGGTCAAGGTGTCGAACGACGTCGTCACCATCCGCCCCATCGCCGGCACGCGGCCCCGGGGGGCGACGCCGCACGAGGACAAGGCCTACGAGGCCGAGCTGCTCGCCGATCCGAAGGAATGCGCCGAGCATCTGATGCTGCTCGATCTCGGCCACAACGATGTCGGCCGCGTCTCGTCGATCGGCAGCGTCAAGGTCACCGACAAGTTCTTCATCGAGCGCTACAGCCACGTCATGCACATCGTCTCGAACGTCGAGGGCAAGCTCGACCCGAAATACGATGCGCTCGATGCGCTGGCCGCCGGTTTTCCCGCCGGCACCACGTCCGGCGCGCCGAAGGTGCGCGCCATGGAGATCATCGACGAACTCGAGAAAGACAAGCGCGGCCTTTACGCGGGCTGCGTCGGCTATTTCTCGGCCGCCGGCGAGATGGACACCTGCATCGTGCTGCGCACCGCTTTGGTGAAGGACGGCAAGATGTATGTGCAGGCCGGCGCCGGTATCGTCGCCGATTCCAATCCGGCCTCCGAACAGCAGGAATGCGTCAACAAGGCCAAGGCCCTGTTCCGCGCGGCGGAAGAAGCAAGGCGCTTCGCCAGCACGGCCAAACGCGGGCAATAGCGGAATACAAGGAGAAGCTCGATGGGCCTCGATCACGACCACTCGCACGATCATTCCAAGGAGCCGAAGTGGAAGCACGACGGCGTCCGCGTCGTCCCGGGCAATTCGCTCGACCCGAATACCGCCTCGACCCCCGGCATGGACCGCAAGGCGGCGATCAACGCCGCGCGCGTCGGCGCGCAGAAGCTGTGGGCCGGTACCGTCCACATCCATCCCAATGCCAAGACCGGCGCGCACCATCACGGCGAACTCGAGAGCGTGATCTACGTTATTCGCGGCAAGGCGCGCATGCGCTGGGGCGAGCACCTCGAATTCACCGCTGAGGCCGGGCCGGGCGATTTCATCTACGTACCCCCTTTCGTGCCGCATCAGGAGATCAACGCCAGCCCGGACGAGGTGCTGGAATGCGTCCTGGTCCGCTCCGACAACGAGGCCGTCGTGGTCAATCTCGACATCGAGCCGGTCGAGAAGCCGGAAAATGTCGCCTGGATCGACCCGATCCATAAGGGGTGATTGTCCGTCATTCCGGGGCGCGGGCTTTTGCCCGCGAACCCGGAATCCAGACGCAGACACAGCGCTCGTGACTGGATTCCGGGTCGCCGCTTTCGCGACGTCCGGAATGACAAAAGAAAACTTACGCCGCCTCGTCCTGATATTGCGCGTAGCCCTTCTCTTCGAGCTCCATCGCCAGTTCCTTGCCACCGCTCCGCACGATGCGGCCCTTCGACAGCACATGCACGAAGTCCGGCACGATGTAATCGAGTAGCCGCTGATAATGGGTGATCACCACAAAGG
>JAEZEY010000232.1 GCA_023432845.1 Pseudomonadota bacterium | reverse complement strand
GCGGGCCGCCGATGGAGATGCCGATGGTGGTGCCGTCGGCCGCCGCCTTGGCGACGGTGTCGGTGCCGGTATTGCCGCCGGCGCCGGCTTTGTTTTCGACGATGAAGGTCGAGTTCGGATACTGCTTTCCGAGTTGCTCGGCGATCATGCGGGCGACGATGTCGGGCGTCGAGCCGGGACCGAACGGCGCGATGATGCGCACGTTCTTCGGCGGCCAGGCGGTTTGCGCCTGGGCGGGCAGAGCCAGCGCGGCCATTGTCAGTAGGCCGAGCGCGATCTTCTTCAACATCGGGTGTCTCCTCCGGTTTTTATCTCAAGTTCTTATCTCAAGCGGTATCGCGGCCCAGATACACGCCGTCGCGCTCGAGTGCTTCCTGCACAGTCGTGACGGCAATATCGGCAATATCGGTACTGCCGGCAATACCGGCATGGCCGCCAAGGGCAAGATGCGCGGCGGTGCCGGCAGCCTGACCCATGACGAAACAGCCGCCGGAGACGCGCGCCGCCGACTGGCCCTCATGAGTCATGGAGGCGCAGCGGCCGGCAACCATGAGATTGTCGAAGACGCGGCCTTGCGCATCGACCGGCAGCAGCATGCGGTAGGGCAGGTGATTGAAGCCGCGCGAACCGGGGATGTCCGGCCAGCGCCAGATGACGTCGCCGGCGGCGTGGTTCTCGATCGGCCAGCCATTGACGCCGATAGTGTCGTCGAACGAGGCGCAGGTGAGCACGTCGTCGGCGGTGAGCTGGTAATGGCCGTTGATGCGCCGGGTCTCGCGCACGCCAAGCTGCGGCGGGATGTCGACGACATAGGCGTTGCGGAAGCCGGGCGCCTCGCGGCGCAGGAATTTGAAGAATTCGATGGCCTGCTTGCGGCCCTCGATCTCGCCGCCGGAGAGTTCGACGGCATCGGTGGCATCGACGGCGCGGCCTTGCGCGTTTCTGACCTGCGTGACGTTCACGCGCCATTCGCTGGTGTGCTTCATCGGCCGCACGATCGCGCCCTTGCGCGGGAACTTGACGCCGCGCTTTTCCGCTTCGTCCATCAGCGCCGGAATGCTGCGCCAGGCTTCGCCCGCGGCCTCGGCATCGACATTGTTCACGCGGAACATCATGGTCGGGTAGAGCGTGTTGCCGCGCTCGTCGCCTTTCTCGAAGGCGGCGCCGGCGAACACGGCAAGATCGCCGTCGCCTGAGCAGTCGATGAAGGCGCGCGCCAGCACCGCGCCGCGGCCGGACTTGTCCTCCATCAGCAGCGCCTTGATGCGCGTCTCGCTCTCCATGACGACGCCGACCGCGAGCGTGTGAAAGCGGATATCGATTTTGTGCGCGAGCAGCAGGTCATCCGCCGCGCATTTGAATGCCGCGGTGTCATAGGCCTGCGCCATGATCTTGCCGAGCACCATATGCGGCGCATTCAGCCCGCCGAGCCGGTCGATGCGCGCCAGCAGTTCGTCGGCGACGCCGTGCACGACCTGCTTGATCGTTCCATGCACATTGGCATGCAGGCCGCAGAAATTGGTGACACCCGCCGCGGTGCCCATGCCGCCAAGAAAGCCGTAGCGTTCGATCAGCAGCACACGGCGTCCATGCTGCCCGGCCGCGGCGGCCGCGGCGATGCCGGCCGGTCCGCCGCCCAGCACCACGACGTCATACTCACCAATGACCGGAGTCTGCCGAGCCGGTTCGGTGATGATGGAAGGCCTTGCGGGCATTGGCGGATTTCCGTCGGTTGCAGTGCGGCAAACGGCTTGCATTGCAGGCCGTCATCGCCTCTACTGCGCCGCCAATAGTAGCGTCAACGGCGCATGATCCCGAGAAGCTTGTCCCCGACATTGATCGGGGATGGATACCGGTTTCGGATCAGATCATGCGCCCGAATGAGAGCTCGATCGGGAACAGCATGGGCCTCACTATCCTCATTGTCGGATTGGCGATCTTTCATGCGTCCCATCTGTTCGTGGCCAAGCGCGACGTTCGCGCGGCCGCGATAGAGCGTCTCGGCACGAATGGCTATCGCATCTCGGTTTCGCTCGTCTCGGTTGTCGGGCTGGCGCTGATCGTCTGGGGTTTTGCCGAGTACCGCGCGACCGGCTGGATCGACGTCTGGCAGCCGCCGCTGTTCATGCGGCACCTGGTTCATCTGTTGATGGTGCTGTCGACCATCGCTCTGGTTGCCTATTTTTTTCCGAGCCACATCCGCTCGTGGCTGAAATATCCCGCGCTGGTCGCGATCAAGGTCTGGGCGCTGGCGCATTTGCTGGTGAACGGCGATCTCGGATCCATCCTGCTGTTCGGATCGTTCCTGGCATGGGGCGTGATGGCGCGCATTGCAGCGAAAAAGCGTGTCGAGGCGCTGCCGGTCGCCCCGTCCGGCTACCGTAACGATGTCATCGTTGTTGTCGTCGGTCTCGTGCTTTATGGCGTGCTCAGCTTCTACTTCCACCCTTACGTCATCGGCGTGCCTGTCTTCTGACAATTAGGCTTCGACGCGATAACTGCCCGGGAGAACAACAGTGTCGGTACAGGAACAGATCAAGCGCTTGACCGCGCCGGATATCCGCGCGCGCAAGGGCGGCGAGCCCATCGTGATGCTGACGTCGTATCACGCACACACCGCGCGGCTCGCCGATAAATACTGCGACGTCATTCTGGTCGGCGACTCGCTGGGCATGGTGATGCACGGCCTCGAGACCACAGTGCCGGTGACGCTCGACATGATGATCCTGCAGGGGCATGCGGTGATGCGCGGCTCCTCGCGCGCGCTCGTCGTGGTCGACATGCCGTTCGGCTCCTATGAGGCCTCGAAGGAACAGGCCTTCATGAGCGCGGCGCGCGTCATGAAGGAAACCGGCTGCGGCGCCATCAAGATGGAAGGCGGCGCGCGCATGGCGGAGACGATCCGCTTCCTGGTCGAGCGCGGCGTGCCGGTGATGGCGCATGTGGGTCTCACGCCGCAGTCGATCAACACCATCGGCTCGTTCCGCGCTCAAGGGCGCGATGAGACCGATTGGGCGCCCATCGAACAGGACGCGCTGGCGGTGGCTGAAGCCGGCGCGTTCTCGGTGGTGCTGGAAGCAATCGCCGAGCCCTTGGGGCGCAAGATCACCGAGGCGGTGCCGATCCCGACCATCGGCATCGGCGCATCGGTCGCCTGCGACGGGCAGGTGCTGGTGATGGAGGACATGCTGGGCCTGACGCCCCGGGTGCCGAAATTCGTCAAGCGCTTCGGCGACCTCGGCCCCGGCATCGAGAAGGCCATGGCCGATTACGCCGCCGAGGTGCGCGCCCGGACCTTCCCGGCGCCGGAGCACACCTATCCGATGAAAAAGAAGTAGGGACTGGTC
>JAEZEY010000209.1 GCA_023432845.1 Pseudomonadota bacterium | reverse complement strand
CTGATGAGGCGCGGCAGCTTCTTCGGCAGCGCGCCGAAAATGGTCGGCCGCCCTTCCGGGTCGGAATGCGTGGTCACCAGCCCCCGCGGCTTGTTGTAGAGAAACAGCCGGGTGCGCTCGCGCCGCGGCATCGGCGTGCCATCGATCACGATGCGGTCGGCGGCGGTGACCTTGAGCGCCGGCGAGGTGATGACCTGGCCGTTGACCGAAACGCGGCCTTCCGCGATCCAGGCCTCGGCCTCGCGGCGGGAAGCTAAGCCCGCGCGGGCCATGACCTTGGCGATGCGCTCGCCGCTGCTGGATTTATCGCTCATTTGTCTCCGCCGTGATGCCCGGCTATGAGGGCGTTTATGGCATCACCCTCCTTCATGCAACTCGCCCTCGAGGAGGCCCGCGCCGCCGCGGCGCGCGGCGAGGTGCCTATCGGCTGCGTCATCGTCCGGGACGGCGAGGTGGTGGCACGCGCCGGAAACCGGACGCTCGCCGACAGGGACCCGACCGGACATGCCGAGTTGATCGCCATCCGGATGGCGGCGGCTAAAATTGGCACCGAGCGGCTGACCGGCTGCGACCTCTACGTGACGCTCGAGCCCTGCACCATGTGCGCGGCGGCTTTGTCCTTCGCCCGGGTGCGGCGGCTTTATTTCGGCGCCAGCGATCCCAAGGGCGGCGCGGTGGAGAGTGGCGTGCGCTTTTTCGACAGCCCCACCTGCCACCACAGACCGGAGGTCTATGGCGGCATTGGGGAAGCCGAATGTGCTGCGCTGTTGCGGGAGTTCTTCGCGGCGCGGCGCTGACCGCGCGCGGAATTCAGAAGGCGCCCTCAGACCCTGATGTCGATGAGGCGGCCGGGATCGAGCGACAGGGACTCCTTTGTGGCCTCTTGCGCTTCGTCGTCGCTCACGGCCACGTTGGCGTGTTTGGCGAGCGACCGCTCGCCGCGATCGTGAAATTGTCGCCGGCCCTGGGGCGCGCCGGCAAAAGGCGAGACGCCGCGGATCCCGATCCTGGAGTCCGTCATCGATATCCTCCTGTCGCGGTTAAGATAGACAAACCCGCCTGAAGGAAACGCGGACGAAACTCCTCGGATACCGGTAAAATGATTTGTTTATTTGAAGTTGTTTATTCCATTGCGCCGGCGGCGCGCGCGAATTCCCAGGCCTTGTCGGCCAGCGGACGGATCATTTCGGCCTTGGCCGGGGCGTGATCCGATGTTGCGGTGCCATCGCGAACGCGGCCGATAATGCCCTGCAAAATCGCGGCGATACGGAAGAAATTGTAGGCGAGGTAGACATCGAGGTGCGACCGGGGATCGAGCCCGGTGCGCGCCACATAGTCGTCCACGTAATCCATCATCGACGGAATGCCGAGCGCGCCGAGGTCGTGGCCCTGCAATGTTGCAGTGCCTGCGGCGCTTTCGCTTTGCGGCATGTGCCAGGCCATCAGGTGATACGTAAAATCGGCGAGCGGATCGCCGAGCGTCGACAGTTCCCAGTCCAGCACGGCGATGACAGATGGTGAATCCCTGGCAATGATCAGATTGTCGATGCGGAAATCGCCGTGCACCAACCGCGGCGGTCCCGCCGGCGGTATGTGGCGCGGCAACCAGTCGATCAGCTTCTCCATCGGCTCGATCGTCTCGGTCTGCGAGGCGCGGTACTGCTTCGACCAGCGATCGACCTGACGCGCGACATAGTTCTCGCCGCGGCCGTAATCGGCAAGCCCGATCGCCGCCGGCTCGAACGCATGCAGCCGCGCGATGGTGCCGTTCATGGCGTCGTACACCGCGGCGCGCTCGGCCGGATCGGAGCCCGGCATCGACGGCTCCCAGAATACGCGGCCGTCGGCGAAGTTCATGACGTAGAACGCCGTGCCGGCGACGCTCTCGTCATCGCAATAGGTGAGCGGCTCGGCGACCGGAAAGCCCTGCGCATGGAGCGCGCCGATGACGCGATACTCGCGGTCCACCGCATGCGCCGACGGCAGCAATTTGCCCGGCGGCTTGCGGCGCAGGACGTAGCGCCGCGACGGTGTCTCCAAAAGATAGGTTGGGTTCGATTGGGCGCCCTTGAATTGCCGCGCCGTCAGCGGCCCGGCGAAGCCGTCGATATGCGCGGCGAGATAATCAGCGAGCCGCGCTTCGTCCATGCGCAAAGCGGCCGGTGTCTCCTTGGTACCCGAGAAGGCTTGCTGACGGTCGATCGACATGCCGTGCCTCAGGCCTTGAAGAAGGCGAGCAGCGCCGCTGCCGTCTCGTCCGGATTTTCCTCGGGCAGGAAATGACCTGACTTGATTGCGCAGCCTTCGACCCTGGTCGCCCAGCGCCGCCACACAACGAGCGGGCCGGAGGTCTGGCTGGGAAAGCCGCCCGAGCCCCACAGCGCCAGCATCGGGCAGTCGATGGTGCGGCCGGCGGCGCGGTCGGCTTCGTCATGGGCAAGATCGGTGGTGGCGCCGGCGCGATAGTCCTAGCAGAAGGCGCGGATGCGCACCGGTTTCGAGGCCGAAGCCCGATAATGATCGAGCGCGGCGGGATCGAAGGCGGAGAGGTCCTTAGCCATGGTCCAGCTCGCCAGCGTGCGCTCGAGATAGAAGGCCGGCTCGCGGGCGATCAGCGTCTCGGGCAGCGGTGCCGGCTGCGCCAGGAAC
>JAEZEY010000208.1 GCA_023432845.1 Pseudomonadota bacterium | reverse complement strand
GCGTTTGCTGCGGTGAATCTGAATTGGCAGCAGGAGAATGCGTCTCTCGGGATAAGGTGATAATCGACGACGCCTTTATTGTCCTCTTTCATCCTGGCGATCAGAATTTGCTGGCATGGCGGAAGATTGTCCAGGTGGAGGGCCCAGCCCGCCGGCAATCGGCCACGGCAAGGAAGATACTGCAGCACGGCAACGACGATGGAGCGCTTGCCAATGGTGAGAACCTGCCTCTCGAAATCATAGCCGATAGGGTTGTTGAAGGCATACCTGAATGAAAAGAGGGTCTCGATGATCCTGCGATGCATGACGCGAATAGGGACGGGCGCGTGAGTGTACCGGTAACTATCGATTTGTTTATAACTGATCAGCTTGTAGGCGTTTGTTAGCGTGCCAAACCTTTCCCGGTAAGTTTGGTGCGTCGGCGCGAATCCGCAGTCGTCTATGACAAGGGCGGAGAGGAGGCCGAGCACGCACCAGGCTGCGGAAAGATAATCGAGCAGCTCGTTATCGCTGAAGTTAGGGCCGTCCTTCAGCAGCAGTTGGGCTTTTTCAAAGGTCTTTCGGTCGACGACCGGCGGGATGGAGTTCTCGACCCTTATCCACTTGTCTCTCGGTACGCGGATTGCCGGACCGCGCATCGGCCATTTGGTCATTCCGAACACGAAAGTGCCGGCGTACTTCTCGGACCTTAGAACCGTGCTGATGGTTTCCTTTCTCCAAGGCATGCCGCGCGCCGTTCTCGTTCCGCGCGCATTTAGAATGTCCGCTATCTGCCCGAACGACCGTCGCTCTTCATTGAACAACCGGAAAATATCCCGGATGACCTCGACTTCTTCCTGGGGCCCCTGCACGAGAATGACTTTGTCGGTGCTAAGGTGCTTTGCTTCATGCGCGTTCATCACCAGTTTCTGTTGCCCATGCTGATCAACGATTGCGCGCCTAAGGCCGAAATTGGCCGGCCCACCTTGGTGAAAGCCAAGGGCCGCCTGCTGGTGATGCGCGCGTGAAACTTTTATCGAAAGCTCGCGGCTGTACTCGCCGGCCATCACACGCTTTATCGCCTTCATGAGGGTGGCAAGCGTGCTTCCGTCGTTAGCAAATGGCTCTGCGCAATAGATGACGTTGATCCCGGCCAATTTGCATATGAACTCGTAGTAGGCGCTTTCATCCGTATCCTGAAAGCGGCCCCAACGGCTCACGTCATATACAAGGAGCGACTCATAATCCGTGTCTTTGGACTGCACGTCGGCGATCAAGCGGCACAACGCATCGCGGCCTTTAATGCTCAACCCGCTGCGGCCTTCGTCCGCGTATGTGCGGACAATTTCGATTCCATGCTCGGCAGCATAGGCCTTGTTGGCTGTGATCTGCGCATCGATTGAATAGCGCTGATGCTCGGTCGACATCCGAACATACTGGGCAGCTCGAATAGCCATGGCGTGCTTCTCGGGCAGACTGAGAAAAGCGCTATGCCGTCGGCCGAAAATACCGCCGCCTCTTGGGCAATGGAAGTGGTGAACGGTGTCGTTGGCCGTCAGGCCATTACGTCGAGCAATTGTCCCAGCCCGTCGCTCTGCGCCTTCAGCGTCTGCGCGTTGGCGGCGAAGGAGACCTGAGAGGTCACCATGTCGGCGAGCAGGGCGGCGATGTCGCCGCCTTCGCTGGCATTGGCCATTTTGACCATGGACGCCTGCATCTGCTGCGATGCCGCGATCAGGCCTGCCATTGAATGGGAAATGCCGCCGATGGAGCTCATGCCGGGCACGCTAGCTGCGCCGCGTTAAGCGGGGGTTGGCGCGCATGGTTAACGAAGCGTTACTTCCTGCCGGCTTCCGGCTGGGCGCTGTCCTCGACCACGCTCTCGAGCTTCTTGCTCAGAATCCAGGACAGGCCGAGGAAGATGATGAGGGTCACGATGCCGAGTCCAGAGGAGGCGTCGTTCATCAGCTTCTCGGAGATCTGGCCAAAGGCGTAACCGGTGGCGACCACCGCGCCGCTCCAGAGCCCGGCGGCGACGAAGTTGAGCACCAGGAAGGTCGGCCAGCCGAGGTTCGACAGGCCGTAGGCGAAAGCGGCGACGCCGCGGATGCCGTGCGGATAGCGATGGAACAGCACCATCAGGATCGCGTGCCTGTCGGTGAGGCGCGCCGCGATGTTGACCATTTTCTCGATGCGCGGCCAACGGTTGAACAGGCGCGGGCCGTAGCGGCGGCCGAGATAGAAGCGCACGACGTCGCCGAGGAAGCTGCCGACCCAGAACACGATGATCAGCGTGCCGACGCTCAGGGCGCCGGCATGCGCGGCATAGCCGGCGAACAGGCCGAACAGCAAAGTGTGCGAGGTGGCGTAGGCGAACATGAATGTGTAGGCCGCATCGCCGTGCTGGCGGATGAGGTCGAGAAACGAGGTGAGGTCGGTCGGGAACAAAAGCTGGGTTCCGGTTAAGGCGCGCACCCTAGCCGCGCCCGGGGCGGCGCGACACTGCGGCATCGTGTCTTTTATGGCGTCTCAAGCGGCGAGCCGAGCGCTTTTGCGGTCTCGACGATCCAGGCGCGGTAATTCAGGAGCGGCGTCAGGCCGGTGAGGCCGCCGCAGCCGGCTTCGTTCCTCGGCGCGGTGGACCAACTGACGACGCCCATCACTTCGCCGCCGTTCTCGCCCTTGCGGCCGAAAGCAGGTCCGCCGGAATCGCCGGTGCAACTGCCGAGGCCGGCGCGGTCGTTGCGCGTGTCGGCATCCTGCAAACGGATCTGCAAACTGCCGGGCCTGCCGGTGACGACGAGGGGCGCCATCCGCGCTTCGCCCGCGCCTTGCTCGTTGTTGTCGCGCGTCGCGCCGAAGCCGGCGACGATCATGGTTTCGCCGGCCGTGACGCGACGCGTGCCGCCGAGCGCGGCGGGGGTGACCGAAGCGGGCAGCGGCGTCTTGAGTTTGACGAGCGCAACAT
>JAEZEY010000166.1 GCA_023432845.1 Pseudomonadota bacterium | reverse complement strand
GTTTCCGGCCCGGTGAGGTCGGCGCGCTTGCCGGCCTCGTTCGCGACCGTCGGACGTAGCGGCGTCATGGCGCGGCTTGCCTCGTCCAGAAGCTTCTCAACCCGCACCAGCGCCTCGGCACCGCGCTTCGACAGCAGCGTCGGCCGCCGCGCCGCCGGCGTTTTGTCGTCGGTGCGGGTGGCGCGCGCCGCAACCTGCTGCGGCCGCTCGGGCACGGCGACGCCGGGGAGTTGCCTGAGTTCGATGCCTTGGTGGGCATAATCCATGATGGTGTGCCAGGTCATTGCCGGCAGCGAGCCGCCGGTCATGCGGTTGGTCGACGTGTAATCGTCGTTGCCGAACCAGACGCCGCACACGAAGTTGCCAGTGTAGCCCATGAACCAGGCGTCACGATAATCGTTGGTGGTACCGGTCTTGCCGGCGGCGGCGATGCCGTTCAGGCGCGCCCGCCGCGCAGTGCCGTTTTCGACCACGTTGTTCATCATCTTGATCATGCCCGCGGCGACATTAGCGGGCAGCGCGCGCTTCGGCTTCGGACCGTCGCGGTCGAAGCGCCAAATGAGATTTCCGTCGCCGGTGCGCACCTCAAGGATGGCGTGCGGCTTCACGGCCATGCCGAGATTAGGGAAGGCCGCATAGGCACCGACATGTTCAAGCATGGTCACCGCGTCGGCGCCGATCGGCAGCGACGGCGTGTCCGGCAGCGGCGAGGTAATGCCCATCTTGCGCGCGGTCTGGACGATGCGCGTCCGGCCGAGCTTGGCATTGCCATTGCCGACAGCAATCGACAGACGCACGGCGATGGTATTGATCGAGCGGGTCAGTGCCGAGTTCAGCGTCATCGAGCCCGAATAGCCGCCGCCATAGTTGCGCGGACACCAATTGCCCAGACAGATCGGCGCATCGACGACGATCGATTCCGGCTTGAAGCCGTGCTCGAGCGCAGTGGCGTAGACATAGGGCTTGAACGACGAGCCGGGCTGACGCATGGCGTCCGTGGCGCGGTTGAACTGGCTGGCGCCGTAGTCGCGGCCGCCGACCATGGCGCGCACGGCGCCGTCGACTTCCATGACCACGGTGTTGGCCTGGTCCGCGTGATATTCCCGACCGTATTGCCGCAGTATGGATTCGACCGCCTGATCGGCGACCGACTGGATGCCGGTATCGAGCGCGGTGCGCGCGATGAACACCCGCTCGGTCATCGACTTCGGTAACGTGTCGACGAGCCTTTTCATCTCGTCGAACGCCCAATCGAGATAATAATTCGGCGCGCGCTCCGCTCGGCGGTCGACGGCCGTGGCGGGGTGGCGGCGGGCGCCGAACACCTGACCCTCGGTCATGAATCCGGCCTCGACGAGATTGTCCAAAACGACGTTCGCCCGCGCGCGCGCCGCCGGCAGATTGACGTGCGGCGCGAACCGGGTCGGCGCCTTGAACAGCCCGGCCAGCATCGCCGCTTCCGACAAATTCACGTCGCGCGCCGACTTGTTGAAATAATACTGCGCCGCCGCGTCGACGCCGAAGGCGCCGCCGCCCATATAGGCGCGGTCGAGATACAGTTTCAGAATCTCGTTCTTGGTGAGCCGCGACTCCAGCCACATCGCCAGGAACGCTTCCTTGATCTTGCGGTCGAGCGTGCGCTCGTTCGACAGGAACAGGTTCTTGGCGAGCTGCTGCGACAGCGACGAGCCGCCCTGCACGACGCCGCCGGCGCGCGCGTTGGTCACCACGGCGCGCACCGTGCCGCCGATATCGATGCCGAAATGCTCGTAGAAGCGGCGGTCCTCGGTCGCCAGCACGGCCTTGATCAGGTGATCGGGGAACTGGTCGAGCGGGATGGAGTCGTTGTGGCGGATGCCGCGGGTGCCGACCTCGTTGCCGTAGCGGTCGAGGAAGGTGACGGCGAGCTCGGATTTCTTGAGCCAGTCGTCGTCCTGGGTCATCTGGAAGGCGGGGACGGCGAGCGCCAGCATGAGGACGCCGCCGGCGAGCCCGAGGGTGGCGCCCTCGGAGGCGAATTCGACGCCCCAGCGCCGCACGCCTGAGACATGGAAGCGGTCCATGAAGGTGGAGAAGCGCTCGTAGCCCTCGCGCAAGGATGCGGCCGAGCGGAACACGCTAAAATCGACCCAGGCGTCGATCGCCAGCATGGCGCGCCTGATCTTCTGGCGCGCGGTCTCCGGAGGCAGGTCGTCGTCGAGAGCCATTAGGTCAGACTTTTCAAACGGTTACGGGCCGAACGCGGCCGCCCGGACGGCGCCGGACGGACGCCACGGCCGGACCGGACGTCCGGCCGGCGGCGCGCCCCGTGCCAATTTAGTGCATCGGGGCCGGTTTCTCTATCCAAACGAGGCGCTTATCGGGCCGAAAGGTGAACGGGAATTGGGGAGAATTGGGGGCGGGCGGCCCGAGTGAGGGCGTGGAACGGCCTCTCCCGTGCCGCGCGTCTACTGCGGCCGCCTCAGTTCGTAGCGTCCGTCGCGCGTGGCGACATGCCCGAGGCGGGCGAGTGAGCCCAGCACTTCGGCAATGTTCTTTTCCAGATTCTTGGTCTTGCGATAGCTGCCAGCAATGTCGCCGACGGTGATGGCGTTCTTCGCCGACGCCAGCGCGGCGAACACGGCGGCGGTCTGCTCGACCGCGCCGGTCGGGAACGAGCCCTTCTTGACGCCTTCGGCGGCGATGCCGAGATCGGCTTCGACCTGCTCTTCCTTGGCGGCCATCTTGTCGAGGCCCTTGCCGAAGCGCGGGATCTGGTAATCCGGCCGCAGCCAGCGCACATGGCCGCGCTTTTCCTCTTCGGCCCGCTCGTGGTTGAGCGCGACCAGTTTTTCCAGAATCTGTTCGTCGCTCAAGGTTGTTGGCCAGCCGTAGGCCTCGAACACGAGGGCATCGAGCTTCTCGTGCAGTTCCTTGAGGATGAGGATCAGGCCCTCATTCTTGATGCGCTCGTCGTCCTCATCAAGCTCGTTATTGGCCTTGAGCTTTTCCAGCACGTTGTACATCTGCGTCAGCGTGAGGTGCGGGTGTTCCTTCTGACGTTCCTTGCGGAAGGCGTCCAGTTCTTCGGCGACGGCGCGGATTTTGGCTTTGAGAAGGTCGCCGGGGGAGGGGAAGGGAAATGGGTCGAATGTTCTGGAATTGGAATAGCGCGGGTCGTTTCCTACGCCCAACCACCCTCCCGCCCTGATGGACCATATAACGTGATGATGGGAAGACAGTAGGCCTAGAACGTAAGAGTCATCGGAGGTGATCAGGACCAGCGTTTGATCAGGGAGCCACAGTTTGTTCAGAAACTGAAAAACTCTATGCTTGGCAGTTTGCGAAGTGGCGATGTATCGGGAGCAGTCCTTGACCGCTTCGCGAAACTCACTTCGAGGCTCGGCAAAAATCCACCATCGCTCACGATAGCTTGCACGGCGGTCGCGCTCCCTTACGGGTTTTACGGTTGAAAGAAGGTGCTGATAGACGCGAGGTAGCTCCGATCGAACTTTGTCTAGACTCCATCCATATAGATCAATGATTGAGACCCCGCGAATGCGCGTGGTCATGTCTCGGCCGCTGATGTAGGGGACTATTACGGCCCCTTCCTTTGGGTTTTTCGAAAGCTCATTCGCCGCTGAAGGAGGTAGGACGAATCCTGCCCCCATAAAAGTCATTCCACGAAATGACATCCCTTCGTTCGACCTCAATGCGACGAGCCGAGTTATGTCTGTTCCTATTGTCAGATCGCGATTGATGTTGCCGATCTGGTCTGAGAATTCGACCTCGGGCTGATCTGTATCGAGCCTTTCCTCTCGGACGGTTTCCCGCAGTTGCCCTTTGTGTTCGCCCTGACCTGCAACGGTCATCGCTATCCGAACCGCCGCGGCTTCCTTCGTTGACTTTGTCCAGGGATGATCAGGGATCGCCATTAGCAGCGAAATTGGGTTCTTGCCTTCCATCCGATTCTTTATCACGCGGCCGGAAAATTCTTGCGTGATTGAGTTGGTCGTCACAAAGCCGAAGCGGCGCGTTGGTGTGCCCTTTGCCGCAAGAATTTCCGCCGCTCGGTCCCACCAATACATGACGAAGTCAGCGGATTCATTCATATGTTGATGTGCCGCCCAGAGCGCTTCTGTGGGCGCGTCGCCTAGTCTGGATCGAATATCCTTGCCGCCAATGAACGGCGGATTGCCGACAATAAACTCCGCCGCTGGCCATGTCGGCCGCTTCGGGTTTGGATAGGTTTCCTTGCCATCAACGACCTGCGGCAGGGGATAGCCATCCCATGTCAGCACCGCATTTTTGACCTCAATGTTCCTGAACTGACGCAGGATCGGTTCATCCGGAATGCCGCCTTTGGTGCGGAAATGCCATTGCAGATAGCCGATCCACAGCACCAGTTCGGCGATCGCCGCCGCACGCTTGTTGATCTCCAGCCCGAGAAACTGATGTGGATCGATCGTGTGGCCGCCAAGGCCGCTCAATGCCTCCTGGCCGCCAAGATCAAGCAGCGCTTCCAGAACTTCGCCTTCAAGGCGCTTCATCAACTCCATCGAGACGTAGAGGAAGTTGCCGGTGCCGCAGGCCGGATCGAGCACGCGCGTGGCGCAGAGCTTGTCGTGGAAAGCCTTTACCTCATCCGCCGCGCCGTTCCTGTCACCCGCGGCGCGTTTCGTTTCCGCCGCCGCCTGCACATTGCGCCAGTCTTCCCGCAAAGGCTCGATGATGGTGGCGATGACAAGGCGCTCGACATAGGCGCGCGGCGTGTAATGCGCGCCGAGGCGCTTGCGCTCGGCGGGATCGAGCGCCTGTTCCAGCAGCGTGCCGAAGATGGCCGGTTCGACCTCGTGCCAATCCTTCTGTGCCGCCTCATACAACTCGCCGATTTCCTCGCGGCCAAGCGGGATGACCTTGGCATCGGCAAAAAGGTTGCCGTTGAACCGCAGCACCTTGCTGCGGATCGACGGCGCATAGATGCCTTCGTTCATCGACTTCCAGAGATCAGTGAGCAGCGGCACAAAGGCGTCCGGCTTTTTGCGGCAGTCATCGAGCAATTCGCGGAAGCAGTTCTCAGGCAGCAGCCTGACGTCTTCAGCGAACATCGTGAACAGGCAGCGCATGAGAAAATGCGCGACCTCTTCGGCATCGTATTTCTTCGCTTCCAGCGACTTGGAGACGGCGGCGAGACGCTCGGCGATTTCGCGCGTGACCTTGGCGGCGGTGCGCGTCGGATCAAGCGACACCGGCTCCTGCCAGATGCGCCTCAGCCTGTCCTGAATCTCGGGCTTGCGCAGGTCTTCCAGATAAACGCGGAAGCTCTGGCGATCGGGAAACTGCGTGTAGTTCTTTCCCTGGCCGGAGAAGTCGGCATAGACCTCGATGCAGTGCCCGACATCGCAGACCAGGATGAAGGGCGGCCAGCCATGCGAGACGGGCAGGGCGCGGGCATATTCCTCCGCCTGCCGCTTGGCATTCAGCATCAGCACGTCCCAGGCGCGGCGGGCGCCGTGCCGACCGCGCTGGGCTCCGTCGTCCTTCTCGCCGACGGCGAACATGTCGGTCTGGTTCGCGATGCCGGCGACTTCCTTCTTGCCGCCTTTGAGGCGGCTCTGCTTTGCCTCGAGCACGAAGGAATTGCGCTTGTAGAGATCGATGCGGCCGATCGATTCGCCTTCGTCGCGATGGCGGCGCACGGCGCGCTCGAAGACGTAATCGTTGAATTCGTGGGTGGCCTGCGCGGGGGAAGGCTGCGGCAGGTCGAGAGCAGTGCAGAGCTCGGTGAGGAACAGCGCGTAATTCGCGCGCTCCTGACCACCTTCATGGCCCTGCCAGCGCGCGATGAAGCGCTCGATCAAATCGGAATTTTCGGGAGACGGGCCGGGCCTCATGACGAAGCAGACGATAAGCGATGCGCCGCGGATTTGAAAATGCGGTTATGCCGCCGCGTGCAAATACTTGGTGGCTTGAGCGGTCGCGTGAGCGGGAAAATTCGCGCTTGACAACCGAGCGCAATTGTTCATGATATGTTCTCTCAAAATGGAGAGGCAACATGGCGACCAATCCTCCGAAAGGCGACGGCCACCGCAATGGCGCGGTGCGCGACCGCTCGCAGACCTACAATCCGAAGACCGAGCAATATGTGAAGCGCGACACCGACACCGGGCGCTTCCTCGACGTGAAGCAGGACGGCAGCAAGTTCAAAGGCGTGCGGCGCGAGAAGTAACTCTGTCGTGGCGGTTGGTGGCGTGCGATGTCGCTGGTTCATAATGAACAGACAAAATTGTCGGCGGCGTGGATGAACACCTTGGCCACCGCCCTGGTCGCGGCTGGAACATTCGCGCCCTTCGCGGCGGTTCTTTATGGACTGTCGACGCCGGCTGTAAGCCGAAGCGTGCTGGTTTTTGCCGCAGTCGCTTGTTCTGCCGGGGGGCTCACCCTACATTTCGGCGGCAGGGCGTTGCTCCGGAGATTGCAAGAATGACGACATTCGAAATCTTCGCGCTGGCCTGGATTCCCATTTCGGTGGCGATCGTTGTGCTGTTTGCATTCAATGCCGACCGGATCGAGGGCTTGTTCCTGAGGGGCAAGCGGCGGCATCCGGCCGAATAACGCCGCGATAGAATATAATCCTTGACAGCGTGACGCTCCTCCGCTAGTCTTTCGGTATTCTCCACAATTGCATCTCTCATCACGGGGTCTTCCATGACGCCGCGGCAATCGTCGCGCGCGGCTGCGCGCCGGCAGTATCTCGCCATGGGCGGGCGGGAACTGGTGTTCGCGCTGGCGCCGGAGGCGGGGCAGGGCGTGCCGAGGAAGGTGGAGGTGGAGGGGGCGAGCGACTCTTTGAGTCAGGGTCCCCCTCACCCTAGCCCTCTCCCCCATAGCTCGCCGAACGGCGAGCGTTCGCTCGCCTATGGGGAGAGGG
>JAEZEY010000059.1 GCA_023432845.1 Pseudomonadota bacterium | reverse complement strand
GCAAAGCTCTGCGCGGTCGCCGTCGCGCCACCGCCGCCGCTGCCATTGCCGCCACCGCGCACCGGCGCGGCTCCCGCGCCGCCGTTTTCGCTCAGCGAGCGCACGACCTCGTCCGGGGTTGGCAAATCGGCCGAATAGGCGATGCGCACCAGCACCATTTCGGCGGCGGCGAGCGGCCGGCCGGAAGCCTGCACCTCGCCGACGCCCTTGAGCAGCATCTGCCAGGTGCGCGACAGCACGCGCAGCGAAACCTGCGTGGCGAAGTCACGGCCGCGCACGCGCTCGGCTTCCGACAGCGAAGCGTCGTCGCCGACGCTCGGAACCACCTTCATGCGGGTGACGAAATGCGTGAACTCGGCAAGATCACCGAGCACCACGGCCGGGTCGGCGCCGATGTCATATTGCGCGCGCAGTTCGGTGAGCGCGGCGGCAATGTCGCCCTTCATCAAGGCTTCGAACAGATCGACGATGCGCACACGATCGGCCAGACCGAGCATCTGCCGCACGTCTTCGGCGCGGACGGGGCCGGCGGCGTGGGCGATGGCCTGATCGAACAACGAGAGACTATCCCGCACCGAGCCTTCGGCGGCTCGCGCGATCAGCGCCAGCGCCCCCGGTTCGGCTTCGATGCCTTCCTTGGCGGCGATGTCGGCGAGATGAGTGATCAGCACATCGGCGTCGACGCGGCGCAGGTCGAAGCGCTGGCAGCGCGACAGCACCGTCACCGGGACCTTGCGGATTTCGGTGGTCGCGAAGATGAACTTGACGTGCGGCGGCGGCTCCTCGAGCGTCTTCAGCAGCGCGTTGAACGCCGCCGTCGACAGCATGTGGACTTCGTCGAGGATGTAGACCTTGTAGCGCGCCGAAACCGGCGCGTAGCGCGCAGCGTCGTTGATCTGGCGCACGTCGTCGACGCTATTATGCGAGGCGGCGTCCATTTCCAGGACGTCGATGTGACGGCTGTCGATGATGGCCTGGTCATGAATGCCCATCACCGGCATGTGGATGGTCGGGCCCTTCACCGAGCCGTCGGGCAATTCGTAATTGAGAGCGCGGGCGAGGATGCGGGCAGTCGTGGTTTTGCCGACGCCGCGCACGCCGGTGAGGATCCAGGCCTGCGGAATGCGCCCAGTCTCGAAGGCATTCGAGACGGTTCGCACCATGGCCTCTTGGCCGATCAGGTCGTCGAAACTCGCCGGGCGATATTTGCGCGCCAGAACGCGATAGCCGCCGGCCGGTTCGGCCGGGGCGGAACCGGCACCTGTCGGGCTGTCGGGTTCGCTCATTTCCCTATTCTGGCAAGCCCCGGACGCGGGGGCCACCCGCCTGGGCTGCCCCAAAGGGCACATCCACAAGGCGGCACGTCCAAGGGAAGCTCTAAACCAAGAAAATCTTGGAAAAATCGGTGGGAGGCTGACGAGCGACCCGATCCGTGCTCGTTAGGGCTGCTTCCTTCCGGACCTGACCCGGTTGGCGAGTGGTTCGTCCACCGCCAACCTCCCGGGGCCTATATCGGGCTATTGGGGGTAGAAAGCAAGCCGAGGAAAAGGCTTGGCCCGGAGCTGTCATGGCCGGGCTTGACCCGGCCATCCCGCTTAGGCGAGCACGGTGCCATTCTAAGCGGGATCACCGGGACAAGCCCGGTGATGACAGGCTCGTCACATGCCGGAAACGTCCTTCACGCTCCACCCGCAACTCGCCGCCGACACGGTTCCGGTCGGCGACTTGGAGCTTTGTCGCGTACTGCTGTCGAAGGACGCCAATTACCCCTGGCTGATCCTGGTGCCGCGGCGGCCGGGGATCGTCGAACTGATCGACCTCGACCCCGCGGACCGCGCCATCGTCAGCTTCGAAATCGATGCGGTCTCTCGCGCGCTCAAGGCCATCACCGAATGCGAGAAGCTCAACGTCGCGGCGCTGGGCAATGTGGTGCCGCAGCTTCATGTCCATGTCATCGGCAGGCGGCATTCCGATGCCGCCTGGCCCAAACCGGTCTGGGGCGTGGCGCCGGCGACGGCTTACGAGCCTGCTATCCGTGACGGCTTCGTGACGGCGCTGCAGCGCAGACTGGGACTTACCGGCTGACCGCGGCGGATTGCGCTCCCCCGGCCGCCATGCGAATTTCCGCGCCCATGTCCGCTCCTCCGATTCCCTCCGCCGTTCTCGGGCCCAAGCCCCTCCTCGGCTACACCGACAACCGCCTCGAACGCGCCGCCGAACTGCGCATCGACCGCGCGGCGCAGCAGGCGATGATCGCCGACCCGCGCGCCGCCGCCTATGTGGTCGGCGGCGAGATGATCGTGCTGCGCAAAGGCGAGCCCAACCAGCCGCTGTCCACGCTCGATGAAGCGCGCGCGCTCGGTGCCGTCGAGGAGACGGTGTTTCTCGGTCATCTGGATGGCGCGCCACGCTTCGGCTGCGGCATGCCGCAAGCCACCGCCGAGGCGCTGAAAGCGCGCGACGATCTTCTGATCACCGACCTGCGTTCGGTCGCGGTGCAAGGCCTGGTCGCGCCCGAGCATCTGCCGCCGATCGCGGAGGCCAAGTCGATCCTGCACTGGCACTCGCGCCGGCGGTTCTGCTCGAACTGCGGCGCGCGCAACGAAGTCATGGATGCCGGCTGGAAGCGGCAATGCCCCTCCTGCAAGACCGAGCATTTCCCGCGCACCGATCCGGTCGTGATCATGCTGATCGTCGACGGCGAGCAGTGCCTGCTCGGCCGTTCGCCACGCTTCATCCCCGGCATGTGGTCGTGCCTCGCCGGCTTCATCGAGCCGGGCGAATCGATCGAGGACGCGGTGCGCCGCGAGACCCGCGAGGAAGCGGGCATCCTGTGCGGCCGCGTCAAGTATTACCGTTCGCAGCCATGGCCGTTTCCATCCTCACTGATGATCGGCACCCATGCCGAGGCGAAAAGCCGCGACATCGTCATCGACACCACGGAACTCGACGGCGCCCGGTGGTTTACCAAGGATGAGATTGTTGCCATGCTGACGCGGACCCACCGCGACGGCCTGACCACGCCGCCGCCGATGGCGATCGCACACCACATCATCCGCGCCTGGGTAGAGGACGAAGTCCGTTTTACCTAGAAAGAGGACGAAGCAAGTTTGACTGAGCCCAAGAAAAGCATCCGCATCGTTTGCGCCGGCGGCGCCGTACAGGACAACGTCATGCGGGTCGAGAAATTTCCCGGCCCCGGCGGCAAGGTATCGGCGACCGATTTCGTGGTCACCAGCGGCGGCCAGGCCGGCAACGCGGCGGTGGCCATGGCGCGGCTCGGTGCACATGTCATCTATATCGGCGCAGTTGGCGACGAGACCGACGACGTCGCCAACACCATCCTCAAGACCTTTGCCAAAGAGAACATTGACGTTTCGCACGCCATTCGCGTGCCGGGCGCGCGCTCGGCGGCATCGCTGATCATGCTCGACGCCGAAGGCGAGAAGATGATCGCCACCATGCGGCCGCAGGGACTGAACGATGCGACGCCTCCCGATCCCGACGGCATCGTCGCCCAGGCCGATGCAGCCATGCTCGACAACCGCTACAGCAATATCAGCCTGCCGATCTGCCTTGCCGCCAGGAAGCGCGGCATTCCGCGCGTGCTCGACTTCGACAAGCCGACACCGCCGGACGATCCGCTGTTCCAGGCGTGCTCGCATGTCATCTGCTCGGCCGACGCCATTCGGGAGTCGACCGGCAGCAAGGACCTGCCCGGCGCATTGAAGAAGCTCGGCGAGAGCTTCGGCGAATTCCTCGCCGTCACCGACGGACCCGATGGCGTGTACTGGCTCGACAGAGAACAGGACCCCGGCGAGGTCCGCCATATGGACGCGTTCAAGGTAAAGGCGGTCGATACCTTAGGCGCGGGCGATACCTTCCACGGCGCCTTCGCCGTTCATTTCGTCGAGACGCGCGACGTCGTGGCGTCGATGCGCTTTGCCGCCGCGGCGGCCGCGATCAAGTGCACGCGCTTTGGCGGCCTGATGGGTGCCGCGACACGCGACGAGGTGGAAGCGTTCCTCAAGGCGCGCGGCTGACGCCGCTCATTTCACCGACGGACAGGGCGCGCCGCAGGGCGCGCAGGCGCCGGCGAAATCCTCCGGCGACACGGCGCGTCCGGTCGACGGGCTCATGAGGTGATTGCCGACGATGGCAAAGAGCGCGGCAAGCGTCACGACGATATAAACCTTTCTCATAAGGTCTACTCCCGCGACATGCCGAACAGCGGCCGCAGGCGGATGCCGACGATGCTGCCGGCGAGCGCCATCGCGAACCACACCCAGCCGTGCAGCGAGCCGGAGGCGACGCCGCCGACAAAGGCGCCGATGTTGCAGCCGAAGCCGAGGCGCGCGCCCCAGCCCATCAGGATGCCGCCAACCGCGGCGGCCAGCAGCGAGCCGAGCGGAGGCCACGGCGTGTTGGCGAAGCGCTTGGTCGCCGCGGCGGCGGCCATGGCGCCGAAGATCATGCCGAAATCGGTGAGGCTCGACGTGTCGGACAGCACCGATTGCTCGAGCGCATGTTTCGGGCCCGGCCACTGCCAGAACGCGGCGTTCGAGAAGTCGAAGCCGAGCGACTGGAAGATCTTGGCGCCCCACACCGTGTAGCCGAAGGTGACGCTCCAGGGATGGCCGCCGGCGAAGAACACGCCGATGCACAACAGGCCGATGACGATGCCACCGATGATGTAGTTGCGCGACGGCTTGAAGTTGGCGCTCCGCTTTTTGGCAAGGAAAGCCAGAACGACAGCCGCAACCGCGAGGCTCGCCAGAGTCGCGGCCAGTCCGCCCCACGGGCCGAGATAGTTCGACGCCAGGATCGGGTCGACGCCGCCGAGCGCGAGGAAGGACGGCAGCGACAGTGAGCCAAGCACGCTGCCGATGATGAAGAACGTCAGCGTCACCAGCATGCGGCCGGAACCGCCGCCAACGGTGTAGAGCGTTCCGGAGCCGCAGCCATTGCCGAGCTGCATGCCGACGCCAAACACAAAGGCGCCGATGATGAGCGATGGCCCGAGCGGCGCGATGGCCCCGCCATAGCCCGGCCAGAGCGAAGCCACCGGCACCACGGCAAGCGCTGCGATGGCGATGACGATCAGGCCACCGATCAGACCGCCGGCCTCGCCGCGCGTGAGAAAGCGCCGCCACGATGCGGCGTAGCTGAACTCGGCCTTGAGAAAGGCAACGCCGAGACCGAAGCCGCCGAGAATCAGCGCCGCGGAAGCCGGCTGGCCGTCGAGCAGAACCAGCGCGACGAGGACCGCGGTGCCGAGGACGGCGATGGACATGAAGAGATAGTCGGCGCGCGGCGCCGCGACCGATGGGGCGGAAATGGTTGCTGTGGACATGTCTGGCTTTCTCATCGCGAGAGGCGCGCTTTAAAGCGCGCCTCCGCAAGTATCGAGATCAAGTGGCGGTAGTCTATCAGGAGCCGAGGCCGAGCACTTTCAGCACATCGTCCCACTTGGTGCGCGACGACGCGATCGGGAGTGTCGCTTTCGCGGTCCATTCGACCATGGAGCCGTCGTACAGGCTCACGTCCTTGCGGCCGAGCAGTTCGTGCAGCACGAACCAGTCAGTTGCGGCCCAGTGGCCGGTGTTGCAATAGGCGATCACGGGCCCCTGCGCCGGCAGTTGCTCCGCCAGCGCCGCAAGTTCGGCGCGAGGCTTCAGCTTGTTCGTGGCGGCATCGTAGAAGCTGGCGCTGTCGAGATTGACCGCGCCGGGAATGTGGCCATAGGCCTTGGCGTTGGGTGCCTTCTCCTTGCCGTTGAAGAACGAGGCCGGACGCGCGTCGAGCAGCGTGGCATTCTTCTCGGAGGTGGTGACGTCCTCAAGCCGCGACAGCAGCTTCTCATTCAGCGTCGCGGTGAAGATCGTCGGTGACGGCTTCTTGACGCCGCTCTCGAGCGGCAGCCCGGCTGCCTTCCAGGCCGCAACGCCGCCATCGAGGATCGAAACGTTGCTCACGCCGACCAGTTTAAGCGTCCAGTAGGTCCGCGCGGCGGAGCCGAAATCGGTGAAGCTCACGCCGGCCGGAACGACCACGACCTGTGTCGTCTCATCAATGCCGAGCTCGCCGATCAGCTTCTCGAGCTCGGCGACGGTCGGCAGCATGAAGGGCACGTCGCTGCGCGTGACGCGCCAGCCGGCCTTGTCGTAATCGCTGTGAACTGCACCCGGAATGTGCGCCTCTTCATAGGCCTTGGCGCCGCCGCCATCGATGGCGGAGCGGATGTCGAGGACGAGCAGGTTCTTGTCATCGAGGTGCTGCTTCAGCCACGACACGCTGACCAGCGGCTGCGGCTCGGCCGCCGAGGCAGTGAAAGTCGCGCCGAGCGACACCAGGGCGCTCAGGCCGGCGGCCACGAATGGGGCGAAGAATTTTCTCATGGGGCGGTCCATTCAGAACAGGCACCCTGCGGGCGCCATCACATGGCGCTTGAAATAGAATATTTTTCTCTATAAAGACAGTAGCGGTATTAAAATAAGAATAATCTTCCGTCTCGTGGCCATAGCGAAGCCAGAAGATTCTCCGCTTGCAAGGAATTAGAGAATGGATGCCATCGACCGCAAAATCCTCGCCGTGGTCCAGGACGACGCCTCCCTGTCAGTTGCCGAAATCGGCCAGCGGGTCGGGCTGTCCTCGACGCCGTGCTGGAAGCGCCTGCAGCGGCTCGAGGCCGACGGCGTCATCACCAAGCGCGTGGCACTGATCGACCCGGACAAGATCGGGCTCGGCATCACCGTGTTCGTGTCGGTGGAAACCGGCGACCATTCGCAGGAATGGCTCGGCCGTTTCGCGGAGGTCGTCAACGCCATGCCGGAGGTGATGGAATTCTACCGTATGGCCGGCGACGTCGACTACGTGCTGCGCGTCGTGGTGCCGGACATGCAGAGCTACGACACGTTCTACAAGAAACTGATCGCCACCGTGCCGCTGAAGAACGTCACCTCGCGCTTCGCCATGGAACGCATCAAATCGACGACGGCGCTGCCGATCGGCGAGAACAAGAACGCCGCACGCTGAGCGTTACGTACAGGTCACGCCTTTGTACGAGGGCGCCACCTGGCGCGGCGTCATGTACATCTTGTCGGCGAGATTGATCGTGCCCGTGATGGTGTAGCCGACGGTCGGCTGATAGTCGTAGCTGGCTTCTGCGAGGATGATCTGCGAACTGGCGATTTGCAACGCGGCCGGCAAGGTCACGGTTCCGGATTTGACGGTGCCGTTGCGTGTCTCACTCCATTTCACCGTCGCGGTCTTGTTGGCGTCGATGTTGATGCAGGTGATGGTCATTTTCATCTTGCTGACGTCGTAAGGCGCGACGATCGCGCCCGAGGCGTCCAAGATGTTGTTCATTTCGTTGTCCGAGATAGTTGTCGTCTGCGACGACAGGTTGGCGAGCGCGGCCGCGGCCAGGCTCACCTTGCGATCAACACTGATGGCGTCCGATATCTCAACACAACCGAAGTAAAGACCGATCATGATGGGCGCGACGAGAGCAAACTCCACCGCCGAGACACCGCGCTGATCGCGTGCGAATCGTGTCCTGTGGCGGCACACCTTATCGGTCGCAGTGTTCAGCATGCGCCCGCCCCGCCGTAAGGCTCGTTGCGGAACACCGACGTCGCCACCAGCAGCCGCTTGTTGTCGTTGAGGTTCGACAGATTGTTGCCGAGCAGCGAAACATAGATCGGCCACTGATAATAGATCGCGACCTTGACGATGCATCCGGGACCGCCGGGCGTGAAGTCCATGTTCGACGTGTCGAGCTTGCCGTCGGTAACCGGCGATGCCGAGCTGACCGAACTGAAATCCGTATAGGTTTTCACATCGACATAGATGCTACCGCTGCAGTCGAACAGGCTGGCGACGCGATTGCAAACCTGGGTCTTGAACTCGGAGGCGCTGTAGCCATTGGTCTGGGCCTGGCCGGTCAGGATCAGCCGCGCCGCGGACGCGGTGGCGGTCTCGAGGCTCTGGCCGGCGAAGAACACCATAGCCGTTTCGATAATGGCGAAAGTCAGCGCAAGAAACGGCGTCGCGACCAGCGCGAATTCGACTGCGGCGGCACCGTCCTGCTGCTTGATGAAGCGGCGGCCGATCCTGCTGCGCTTCAACACGCCGCAGCGTTCGGCAATGTCGCCTCTCAACCTATTGAACATGACCGGGTCCCCGCCGATAACCGCATCGCCCAACCAGGCCATTTATAGCGCAGCTGCGTTTTTGATTTCTTGCGGGCATTCGCGAAAAAAACGACAAGCGCATTAAGTCCGCGCTAACCTTGGGCGGCACCGGAAGATGACGGTCAGCGATTGCCTGCCCCGCTTCCGCCCGCACCGCCGCCGCCCGCACCGCCGATGCGGGCGCCTGATTGCGACAGGATGCCGGTGAAGTAGGCGGCAGAGTCCCCAAGCGTCAGCCGCTTCTCGCATTCCGGCGCACAGCTGTATGACTCGCGCTCGACGCCTTTATAAACGACGACAAGATCGGACTGGGTCGGGCCGACTACCAGCACCGTGGTGTTAAGCACGGTCTTGCCGGCCCGGTTGAGAGCCAACAAGTTCGTGGAACCGAAGCCTTTGCCGGTGAGCACGAGGACGCCGCCGGCCTGCAGTGTGGCGTCGGCGATCAACGGGTTGCCGATGACGATGGTGGCGACGCTGTCCGGCAGCTTCATGATGCGGGCCTCGTCAACCGCGACCGAGACCGTTTCCGCGCGCGCCGAAGTCAGCGAAGCTGCGATCATCAGGCCAGCCAGGACCACAGGCAGCCGTCCGGGACGGGGGAACGCGGCCGACATCGCTCTCTCCAACGCTACGCAACACACAAGGCCGCGCGGCCAATTATGCCGGCGGATACGGCCGTCAGTTGACTTGAAATTGGTGAACGAAGTGCAAAGGTTGGCGACCCGCGGCGGCTCAATGGCGCGTCGAGCCTGTCGCCCCGGCCCGTGCGGCCTCCGGCGCGGCACGGACAAAAGGAAATATTCGTTGAGCATATGACCGGTGAAGGGTCGCGGCGGCACGGCCGTGTAGAGTCGATCGGGGATCGCGGCGCTGCATTCGGCCATGGCTCCGACGGCCGGGGCGGTAATCATGCGCCCATTAGGCAAACCGCCTTCAATGTCCGATTGACGTATAAAGTAGCGACTTCATTGCCTTTACTTGCAATATCGACAGAAGATGCCGCCTACAGGAATGTATATACGAGACGTCAACTTGTGTTTCTATGGAATAGATCGCCTTCAGAATTGCTTAACCATAATATTCATTAAGTTACACCTCATTAACTACGCCACGAATACGTCAGATGTCCCAATGTTTATTCAATCACATTAAGACGGCCGCAAGACCTGCCGCGTAATGTCACATC
>JAEZEY010000496.1 GCA_023432845.1 Pseudomonadota bacterium | reverse complement strand
CCTCGCTCCCCTTGCGCTGCTTGGCCTTGCGCGCCTTGTCGGCGGCCATGAGGGCTTCCTCGCGCGCCGCGGCGGCGGCATCCGAGAGCCGCACCGTGACGCGGTCGGACAGGCGCATGTCCACCATGACAATGTCGCGGTCGAGCAGGTTCTTGTCGCGGTCGAGATCGGCGAGCATCTGCAGCGCCTTGTCGGCATCGGCTTCCGGCAGCAGCACTTCCACGCCGTTGGCGAGATGCAGATTCCAGCGCCGCTCGGCGACCAGCACCGAGGCAAGGACGAGCCTCGACAGCGACGGATAATGCGAGACGAGATCGAGGAAGCCGGGCGCGGCCTGCGCGGCGCCGTTGCCGACGACCAGCGGCAATTTGGCGAAACGTTCCGGCACGGCCGGCTCGAGCACGGTGCCGTCAACGGCGATCAGCGAGGTGCGCGCCTCCTTCTGCCACAGCGCGAAGGGCGCCCTCTCCTTGATCTCGATGCGCAGCCGGCCGGGATAAAGCTTGAGCACGGTGGCTTCGGCGATCCACGGATTGGTGAGCAGCCGCACGCGCGCCTGCGCGGCGTCGAGGAACAACAGCGACGTGCTGTCGGTGATGCCGGCGGTTTTCAAGATTTCATCGCGGCTGAGCTCGCGCTCGCCGGTCAGCGCCACTTCGGAAATGCCGAAGCCGGCCGCATTGGCGGCGGCGTCGCAGATGGCCTGCACGTTCTCGGTGATGGTCGGGACATGATTGCCCTTGACGACGCCGTAGCAGACGCTGCCGAGCAGCAGCGTTGCGACCGCCGCGGCGCCGGTGCCGCTCGGCACGTCGATATCGATGAGCGCATTGAACCAGCGGCGCGCCGAGCGCCGCCAGCGGCCGGGCGAGCGGCCGATGCTGCCTTCCATCGATTGAGCGAGGTGTCCCCGACGATCCATCGCAACCGGTTCTTCTAACGTTGGCCCCTCATGGGGCGGCGGACCGCACGCTTTCTTGAGGCGCGCACGGACCCGGCGCAGCGCGCACGGGCGCCGCTTCAACCTAGTCTTCCGGCCATTTGGTAAACGATTAGTAAAGTTTGACGGATCGGGCTGACACTTCGGTAACTTATGGACGACGTGGCTTTTGAGTCACGGAAAGTTCCGAGGCGGAGGCTGGATGGTACCAGTGGGGCATCGTGGCAACGACGACCCAGGCCAATCCTGTTTATCAACGGGCGAGCTGTTCGAAAAACGACGATCTTCGAACGGCGCTGTCTTGTGGTTTTGGTGCGGCTGACCGGACGCGCGGGCGGTTGTCACGAATCAAGAATTGGAGTGACTGGCCTGATGGCGGCCGCGCCGACGCCCGCCAAGCAAGCGCGTTCCCCTTCCCGGCATTCGTGAAGCGCGAGGTGCGATGTGATCGAAATCTGGCTCGACGCCTCCGTCGCCGCCATGTTCGCGAGCCTGACGCTGCTCTACGGCGCCAGCGCGGCGCTCATCGTCGCGGCCTGTTACGGGCCGGCGCACGACGCCGTCAGGCGTCTCGATGGCATCGCGCCGCCGTTTCTCGGCGCGATCGCCGTGATTTTCGCGCTGATGACGGGCTTCCTCGCCAGCGACATCGCCGAGCGCAACCGCCAGGCGACGCGCGCCGTGCAGATGGAAACCGCAGAACTGCGCAATGTCTTCACCCTCAGCGTTGCCTCGAACGGCGACATGCGGTCGATCCGCGCGGCCTGGACCGACTACATCAATGCGGTCGCCGGCGAGGAATGGAAAACGATGGCGCGCGGCGACAGCGCGCCAGCGGCCGACCGCGCTTTCGATGCGCTGTTGCGGGGTATCAGCGACCCGGCCATCGGCCGCGATGCCGGCAATGCCGTGCATGTGGCGCTGCTCGGCGCCGCCATCCGCGTGTCCACGGCGCGCTCCGACCGGCTGTCGATCGCCTCGGATTCCACCAGCGCGGTGAAATGGCTGGTGGTGCTCATCCTCGGCGTCATGACCCAGATCGGCATCGGCGCCGTGCATCTGACGCGGCGCGCTGCGCAGATCGGCGCGCTGGCGATCTTCTCGCTGACCGCGGTCATATCGCTCGGGCTGATCGCGCTGCAGGAGCACCCCTTTGCCGGCCATATGCGGATGGGCGCGGAGCCGTATCTCGAGCTGCTCAAGCGGCCCGCGCCCGGCCCCGGCTGATCGCGGTTACGCCAGCACGCCGACCCGCTTGATCTCCCATTCGAGCTCAACGCCGGAATGCGCTCTGACGCGTTCGCGCACCGTTTCGCCGAGCGTCTCGATATCGGCGGCGGTGGCGTTGCCGAGATTGATGAGGAAGTTGCAGTGCAGTTCGGAGACCTGGGCGCCGCCGACGGTCAGGCCGCGGCAGCCGGCTTCGTCGATCAGCTTCCAGGCGTTGCGGCCCGGCGGATTCTTGAAGGTCGAGCCGCCGGTGCGATTGCGCGGCTGAGAGGCCTCGCGTTTGGCCTTGATGTCGGCCATCTCGGCGGCGATGGCGTCGGCGTCGCCCGGTTTGCCCTGCAGCAGCGCACCGACGAAAATGACATCCTCCGGCACGGCGCAGTGGCGATAGGAGAAGCCCATATCGGCGTTCGTATAAGTGAGGCGATTGCCCTTCCGGTCGATGGCATAGGCCTCGACGAGGACGTCCTTTGTCTCGCCGCCATAGGCGCCGCCGTTCATGCGCAGCGCGCCGCCGATGGTGCCGGGAATGCCGGACAGGAAGGCGAGGCCCCCGATGCTCGCCTTCTGCGCGGCGCGCGCCACCAGCACGTCGAGGATGCCGGCGCCGCAGCGCACGCGATTGCCGGCCTCGATCGCCACGTCATTGAAGCCGCGGCCGAGCCGGATGACGACGCCCTTGACGCCACCGTCGCGCACGATGGTGTTGGAGGCGGCGCCGATCACCATCACCGGCACCTCGGCCGGCAGCATTTTGAGGAAGTAAGCGAGATCGTCCGGGTCTTCCGGCGAGAACAGCACCTGCGCCGGGCCGCCGACGCGAAACCACGTGTACGGGTCGAGCGTCTGGTTCGCCATCATGCGCCCGCGCAGCTCCGGCATGCGGGCTTTCAGATCGGGGACGATATCGGGGAAGGCCATCGCGCTACTTCGCGTCCAGCGCCGCAAGCTCGCCCGGCAGCGCATAGGCCCATTGCGAGATCGAGCCGGCGCCGAGACAGACGACATAGTCGCCGGGTTTCGCCAATCCCTTGACGATGCCGGCGAGCTGTTCGGGGCCATCGAGCGGCGTCACGTTGCGATGGCCGCGCGCGCGCAGCGCCTGCACCAGATGATCGCGGTCGGCGCCTTCGATCGGCGCTTCGCCGGCGGCATAGACATTGGCGACGATGACGGCGTCGGCATCGTTGAAGCAGGTCGAGAACGGCTCGAACAAGGTTTTCAGCCGCGTGTAGCGATGCGGCTGCATCACGGCGATGACCTTGTTTCTGGTCGACTCGCGCGCGGCTTTCAGCACCGCCGCGATCTCGACCGGATGATGGCCGTAATCGTCGATGATGGTGGCGCCGTTCCATTCGCCGACCTTGGTGAAGCGGCGCTTGACGCCGCCGAACTTGTCGAGCGCGGCGCGGATCCTGTCGTCGGCGATGCCGAGCTCATGCGCCACGGCGATCGCGGAGGTGGCATTGAGCGCGTTGTGGCGGCCCGGCATCGGCAGTTCGAGATTGTCGATGCGATGCACCTCGACACCGTCGCGGTCGCGGAACAAAACGGAGAAATGCTGCCTGCCGCCCTTGTTGACGAGATCGACGAGGCGGACATCGGCCTGCGCGTTTTCGCCGTAGGTGATGATGCGGCGGTCGGCGATGCGGCCGACCAGACGCTGCACGATCGGATGATCGGTGCACATCACGGCGAAGCCGTAGAACGGCACGTTCTCGACGAAGTGGATGAAGGCCTCCTGCACGGCGGCGAAGGTCTTGAAGTGATCGAGATGCTCGGCGTCGACATTGGTGACGATGGCGATGTCGGCGGGCAGCTTGAGGAAAGTGCCGTCGGATTCGTCGGCTTCAACGACCATCCAGTCGCCTTCGCCGAGGCGGGCATTGGTGCCGTAGGCATTGATGATGCCGCCATTGATCACGGTCGGATCGAAGCCGCCGGCATCGAGCAGGCTTGCGACCATCGAGGTCGTCGTGGTCTTGCCGTGCGTGCCGCCGATGGCGACGCACGATTTGAGCCGCATCAGCTCGGCAAGCATTTCGGCGCGGCGCACCACCGGCAAACGTTTGGCGCGCGCGGCGACAAGCTCGGGATTGTCCGGCCTGATCGCGGAAGAAACAACGACGACGTCGGCCTTGTCGATGTTCTCGGCCTTGTGACCGATCTCGACGACGACGCCCTTCTCGCGCAGGCGCTTGACATTGGCACTGTCGGAGGCGTCCGATCCGCGCACCGTGTAGCCGAGATTGACCAGCACCTCGGCGATGCCGCTCATGCCAATACCGCCGATGCCGACGAAGTGCACCGGTCCGAGTTCGGTCGGCAATTTCATGGAAGGTTTATCCCTGCATCCGGCGTCCGCGCTGGCGGACCGTCTGAATTAGATGCGTCCGTGTATGGCAAGCCGGGCCAAAAGGAAAGATCGGCGAAATACCAAGGCGGATGAAGGGTTAAGCGCCGTTATGGGCCTTGTCGCCGTTGCCGCCGCGGAAGTTGATGACCTGCGCCGCCGCGCCCTTGCGCGAGCGAAGGCCGAGGCCGGCGATCTCCGCCGCCAGTTCGGCCTGGGTGAAGGGCTTGGAGAGCCGCGGCAGCTTCATGGCCTGTTCCGGACCAATCTCGGCATAACCCGTGGCCAGCATGACCGGCAGATCAGGCCAGCTCTTGGCGATTGTCTTGGCAAGCTGCAGTCCGGTCGTATGCGGCATGATATGGTCGGTAACGACCAGATCGATACCATCTTGCGCTTCGAGAATCGTCAGCGCTTCGCTGGCGGACACCGCGGCGAAGCAAACATGACCGAGGTCCTCGAGCATGGCGACGGTGTTGGTGAGCACCAGCGGGTCATCGTCGACGGCCAATACGGCCAGTCGCGGCTGCGACGGCACTTCCCTGTCGACGCGCGACGGCGCCTCTGGCGTCTGTTTTACCGCCTCTTCGGCCGGTAGCCACAGTTCCGCCGTCGTGCCTTTACCAGGCGCACTGTGCAGCACGAAGCGGCCGCCGAATTGCTCGGCGAGACCGTGCACCATCGACAGACCGAGGCCGGTGCCCTTTCCCGGTTGCTTGGTGGTGAAGAATGGCTCGACGGCGCGGCGCAAAGTCGCTTCGTCCATGCCGACGCCATTGTCACTAACGGACAGGCGCACATAGCGCCCCGGCTTCAATGACGTCTCACCGGGTCCGACGACCTCGTCGCGCGCCGAGATAACGATCTCGCCATCGTCCGACATGGCATCGCGGGCGTTGACCGCGAGGTTGAGCAACGCGACCTCGAGCTGGTTGGCGTCCGCGACCACCGTGCTCAGCGCCAGCGGGAAGCGCGTTTCAAGCGTAATGGATTTTCCCAAGGTCCGCTGCAGCAACTCGGTCATGCCGCGCACCAGATTGGGGATATCGATCGACTCCTGCTTGATCTCCTGACGGCGTGCGAAGGCCAGCATGCGCTTGGTCAGCGCAGCGCCGCGTTCGGCGCCCTTGACGGCGTTCTCCAGCAGCGACTTGAGTCTCGGATCGTCCGGCAGGCGCTTGCGCATCAGCTCGAGGCTGCCGAGGACCGCCATCAGCAGATTGTTGAAGTCGTGCGCCACGCCGCCGGTCAACTGGCCGATGGCCTCCATCTTTTGCGCCTGCACCAGTGCTTCGCGGGTGCGCTCAAGCTTTTCCTGGGCCTCGCGCCGCTCGGTGATGTCACGGGTGATCTTGGCGAAGCCGGCCAGCTTTCCGTCGTCATCGCGGATGGCATCGATGATGACATGGGCGAAGAAGCGCGAACCGTCCTTGCGCACGCGCACGCCCTCCCGCTCGAAGCGCCCTTCCCGCGCGGCGATCGACAGGGCCAGCTCGGGCATGCCGGCAGCGCGGTCCTCTTCCGTGTAGAAGCGCGAGAAGTGCTGGCCGACGATTTCTTCGGGACGATAACCCTTGATGCGCTGCGCGCCGGGATTCCAGTTGCTGACGAAGCCACCCGGATCGAGCAGATAGATGGCGTAGTCGGTGACGCCGTGCACGAGCAGACGGAACTGCTCCTGACTCCGGCGCAGCGAATCTTCCGCCTGCTTCCGTTCGGTCAGATCGCGGCTGATCTTTGCGAAGCCGACCAGCGTCCCATCGTCCGCGCGAACCGGGTGAATGACGACATAGGCCCAGAACCGGGAGCCGTCCTTGCGAACGCGCCAACCTTCGGTTTCGAACTTGCCTTCATCGCGGGCGGTCGCCAGAGCGCGCGCCGGCAAACCCGCTGCGCGGTCCTCGTCGGTATAAAAACGGGAGAAGTGCTGACCGATGATTTCGTCAGCGGTGTAGCCCTTGAACCGCTGCGCGCCTGGGTTCCAGCTCGACACAATGCCGTCGGCATCGAGCATGCAGATGGCATAGTCGGTCACGGCTTCGACGAGCAGCCGATAGCGCCCGTCGTCGCCCTGCGGGCGGACGAGACTCTTTGGATCGTCCCTCA
>JAEZEY010000386.1 GCA_023432845.1 Pseudomonadota bacterium | reverse complement strand
GTGTTCGGCGTCGGCCTCGATGCCGTGCTGCGCGAGGCCAATGCCGGCAACGCCAAGCAGATGGCGTCCGCAATTGCCTGGTGGGCGATTGCCGGCGGCGGTTTCGTCGGCGGCTGGGGCACCGGGGCCTATCTCATCGCCGCGGCGCGCGGCCGCGAGTTCATAGCGCGGCTGGCGCAGCGCTTTCTCATCGCCGTCGTGTTCGCGATGGCGACCGCCGGCGGCGTGATGAGCAAGAGCGGCAATCTCGGCGGCACCATCGACGTGATCGCCGGCCTGACGGCGCTCGGCCTCGGCGTGTTCTGCGCCTTCTGCGGCGCTCGGCTCGCTTATCTCAACGCCGAGCAGGTCTGACCAAGACTTTGCGCCCTACGCCGCCGCTGCCGGCCGCATTGCGTCCTGCAGCATCATGTCCGCGCACTTCTCGCCGATCATGATAATCGCCGCATTGGTGTTGCCCGACACCAAGGTCGGCATGATCGAGCCATCGGCAACGCGCAAGCCGTCGAGCCCACGCACGCGCAGTCGCTCGTCGACCACTGCATTGGCGTCCGGGCCCATGCGGCAGGTGCTGACCGGGTGGAACACTGTCGTGCCCTTGTCGCGCGCGAAGTTGAGCAGCGCTTCATCGCTCTGCGTCTGCGGGCCGGGGTTGATCTCCTCGGCGACATAACGCGTGATGGCGGGCTGGCTCATGATTTTCCGGGTGAGCTTCATGCCGGCGATCATGACGTCGCGGTCGAACGCCGCGGACATATAGTTCGCCTGGATGGCGGGAGCCTCGGCCGGATCCGCCGACTTGATATGCACCGTGCCGCGGCTGTGCGGACGCAACTGGCAGACCGAGGCGAGGAAACCGGAATGCGTATGCAGTTTTTGCCCGACGCTATCGGCGCTGAACAGGATGAAATGAATTTGCACGTCGGGCGACGCAAGCGACGGATCGGTTTTGAAAAAACCGCCGGCATAGCCGGCGCCGATGGTCAGCGGCCCCTTGCGGTAGATCGCGTAGTCGAGCGCCGCGCCGACGCGCTTCGCGAAGCTCGCCATGGTGTCGTTGACGGTGATCTTCTCGGTGCAGCGATACTGGAAGCGGGCCTGGAAATGATCCTGCAGATCGGCGCCCACGCCGCGCATCTCGTGCCGCAACTCGATGCCGTGCGAGCGCAGCAGATCGCCTGGCCCGACGCCGGACAGTTGCAGCAGTTGCGGCGAATTGAAGGCGCCACCTGACAGCACGATCTCGCCGGCGGCCCGCGCCTGGAAGAGTTGGCCGTACTGGCGATACTCGACGCCAACGGCGCGCTTGCCTTCGAACAGGATGCGTGTCGCCAGCGCCTCCGACACGACTTTCAAATTGGCGCGCTTCAGCGCCGGCTTGAGGTAACCCTTCGCCGTCGAACAGCGTCGGCCGTTGCGGGCAGTGAGCTGGTAGTAGCCGGCGCCTTCCTGGCTCGGGCCGTTGAAGTCATCGTTGCGCGGATGGCCCGCCTGCTCCGACGCCTTGATGAAGGCCTCGCACAGCGGATGCGTCTCGACGTCGGAGACGCAAAGCGGGCCACCTGTCCCGTGCAGATCGTCTGCGCCGCGCTCCTGATCTTCGGATTTGCGGAAATACGGCAGCACATCGTCGAAGCCCCAACCGGCATTGCCAAGCTGGCGCCACTGGTCGAAGTCTTCGCGCTGGCCGCGGATATAGAGCAGGCCGTTGATCGAGCTCGAGCCGCCCAGCACCTTGCCGCGTGGCTGGATGATGCGGCGGCCGTTCAGTTCCGGTTCCGGTTCCGTCTGGTAGAGCCAGTTGACGCGCGCGTCGGTAAACAGCTTGCCGTAGCCGAGTGGAATGTGAATCCAGATGTTGCGGTCTCGGCCGCCGGCCTCGAGGAGCAGAACCCGGTGCTTGCCTGACGCGGACAGCCGCTCCGCCAAAACGCATCCCGCGCTGCCGGCGCCGACAACGATGTAATCGAACGAACCTGCATCCTGCAAAGGCATTTCCCCCGGGCGATTTGTCATTTGCCCGGAGTGTAGCCAAATTTCGCAATCCGCAAAGACTGGCGTTAGCCGCCGGAATAGCCACCGATGATCGGCAGAATCTCGCCGGTGATGTAACTGGAACAGCTCGGCGCCGCGAGGAAGACAAAGGCCGGCGCGATCTCTTCCGGCTGCGCCGGACGCTTCATCGGCACGCTGCCGCCGAACCTGGTCACCGCCTCGGCATTGCGGTCGGCAGGGTTGAGCGGCGTCCAGACCGGGCCCGGCGCCACCGCGTTGACACGGATGCCTTTCGGCACCAGATGCGTCGCCAGCGATCGCACGAAAGCGTGGATGCCGCCCTTGGTCATCGAGTAATCGAGCAGGTTACTGCTGCCCATCAGGCCCGTGACCGAGCCGGTCATGACGATGGCGCTGCCCGGCTTCATGTGCGGTACCGCGGCTTTTGCCATGTGGAAGTAGCCGTAAAGGTTGGTCTTCAGCGTGCGGTCGAATTGCTGTTCGGTAAGATCGTCGAAATCCTGCACATGTTCCTGGAAAGCGGCATTGTTGACCAGGATATTGAGCCGCCCGAACTCCTCGACCGCCCGCACCACAGCGGCGCGACAGAATTCGGGATCGGACACATCGCCTGCGATCGTCAGGCAGCGCCGCCCTTCCTCTTCCACGAGACGCCGGGTCTCGAGCGCGTCCTCGTGTTCGCTGAGATAGACGATGACAACGTCGGCGCCTTCACGCGCGTAGAGCACGGCCACGCCGCGGCCGATGCCGGAATCGCCGCCGGTGATGATCGCCACCTTGTCCTTAAGCTTTTGAGAGCCGAGGTAGTGCGGCGCGTCAACCATCGGCGCCAGTTCGAGATCGGCTTCATTGCCGGGCTTCTTGAGATGCTGCTTTGGCATCGGCAGCTCGGGATACTGCCGCGCGCCTGCCTGCATCGCCTGGCTTTCGCCGCCGCCGTTCTTCTTGCCGGCGGCTTTTTCCTTGGCGTCAATCTTCGCCTGAATGTCACGGTGAACCGCAGCCGTCTTTTCGGCGGCCTTGGCAAATCGTTCGAGGTCGGCGGTCGTGGTCATGCGTTTTCCTTGGTTCCGAGCACATTTTCTCCCGGAGCCGGTGACGGCACCGTGATCGTGACGCCAAGGCCGTCGCGGATGGAATTGGAGGCGGCTGCCGCCACGGCCTCGAAAGCGGCCTCCTTGCTGGCATACTCGCCGCCGACGTCGCCGTCGTGATCGACCGTCCAGGACGAATGATCGCTGCGAATAATGGAGTAACGCGTGTCCATGGCTCACCTGCTCGTTTGATGACAGCGGGAGAACCGGCAGGCCCGGCGCTTCGTTCCCTCCGCTCACTGCGTTTCGCACCGAGGGAACCGCGCCTTTCGCATCAAGCCGTCGTCTTCACGTCGTCGATCTCTTCGTAGCGCAAGGTCAGCATCTGACCGTCAACGGCCGTGGCTTCGACATAGGTTTCGAAGCAGACGAAGTCCGGCAGAATGCCGATCTCGAGGCCCCCGCGCCGGATAACGATCCGGGCGCCGCGATCCGTCGCCGCGGCGAGCGCCTTCTGCAGGGCCTGTCGTTTTCCCGGATCCATGCGGCATGAACGGCGCGCCGCACGGAATGTTCCGAACTAGTCCGGCAACTCGGTTACCCGGCCCAGAGCTGGCCG
>JAEZEY010000361.1 GCA_023432845.1 Pseudomonadota bacterium | reverse complement strand
ACGCTGTACGGCGTCGGCTATCGCTTCAAGGAATGACCTCTGCTTAACCTCTCCCATAGGGAGAGGTCGCCCGCGTATCAGCGTGGGCGGGTGAGGAGTTACAAAACAACTGGCTCACTTGCCTCCTCACCCCAACCCTCTCCCCGGCGGGGGGAGGGAGCGCGCCGTGCGCGGCGCAACCGCTTCGGGTACAATTGTTCTCGAGCGTAACGGTGGACCGCACGACGTGCTCGATCGAACCGCAGAGCAGCAGGCACGCGAAGCCGAAGCAGCGACTGAAGGCGACACGCCGGCGGCCGCGACGACGGCCCGCGACTGGAGCTTGCGCCGCCTCATCGGCTCGGCCTGGTCGTTCTTCGTCACGCTGAGCTTTTCCAGCCTCACCCGCCGCATCGTCTTCCTCAACCTCGCCGGTCTCTGCGCGCTGCTGTTCGGCGTCATGTACCTGTCGCAATTTCGCGCCGGCCTGATCGACGCGCGCGTGCAGAGCCTTCTGGTGCAGGGTGAGATCATTGCCGGCGCCATCGCCGCCTCCGCCACGGTCGAAAGCGACGCCGTCACCATCGACCCCGATCGTCTGCTCGAACTGCAGGCCGGCGAAAGCTACGGCCCGCCGGAGGACGCGCTGTCCGGCATCGAATTCCCGATCAATCCCGAGCGCGTTGCGCCGGTGCTGCGCCGCCTCGTCTCGCCGACCAAGACGCGCGCGCGCATCTACGATCGCGAGGGCGTTCTCATTCTCGACAGCCGCAATCTCTATGGCCGCGGCGATGTCCTGCGTTTCGACCTGCCCTCGCCGACCGCGGAACAGCCCGGTCTGATGGAGCGCGGCTACAACGCCATTCGCCGCTGGCTCGGCCGCGGCGACCTGCCGCTCTACCGCGAACTCGGACCAGAGAACGGCAAAGGCTATGGCGAAGTGCGGCAAGCGCTTGCCGGCTTGCACGCCAGCGAGGTGCGGATCAATGACCGCGGCGAAGTGATCGTCTCGGTCGCGGTGCCGGTGCAGCGCTTCCGCGCCGTGCGCGGCGCGCTAATGCTGTCGACGCAGGGCGCCGACATCGACGACATGGTGGAGGCCGAGCGGCTCGCCATCGTCAAGGTATTCCTTGTCGCCGCGGGCGTGATGTTTGTGCTTTCGATCTTGCTCGCCGGCACCATTGCCGGTCCGGTGCGCCGCCTCGCCGATGCAGCCGAGCGCGTGCGCCGGCGCATCAAGACGCGCGTCGAGATTCCGGACTTCACCGGCCGTCACGACGAGATCGGCGAACTGTCCGGTGCGCTGCGCGACATGACCAATGCTCTGTATAGCCGCATCGAGGCGATCGAAAGCTTCGCCGCCGACGTATCGCATGAACTGAAGAATCCGCTGACGTCGCTGCGCTCCGCGGTTGAGACGCTGCCAATGGCCAAGACCGATGCCAACCGCGCACGGCTCCTGGAAGTCATCCAGCACGACGTCAGTCGCCTCAATCGTCTGATCACCGACATTTCCGATGCCAGCCGGCTCGACGCTGAGCTGCAGCGTCAGGAAGTGGCGATCGTCGATCTCGCCCGGCTGCTCGATGCCCTGGTCTCGACCGCCAATGAGGTGCGCACCAACAACGTGAAAGTGACGCTGACCTTCGAGGGCGGTCAGCTGACGCAGTTTAAGGCGCCGGGCCACGACTCCCGCCTCGGCCAGGTGGTGTCGAACCTCATCGACAATGCGCGCTCGTTCTCGCCCGAAGGCGGCACGGTGCGCGTGACCTGCCGCAAGCTGAAGTCCGATATCGAGATTGTCGTCGATGATGACGGTCCCGGGATCCGGCCCGATGCCTTGGACAAGGTGTTCGAGCGTTTCTACACCGACCGGCCGCATCAGGGCTTCGGCCAGAACTCCGGTCTCGGCCTGTCGATCTCCAAGCAGATCATCGAAGCCCATGGCGGCTCGATCCGCGCCGAAAACCGCATCGGCTCCGGCACGCAGAAGAATCGCGACACCGGCGAGGACGAACCTCGCATTCTCGGCGCACGCTTTGTTGTGCGCCTGCCGGGGAAGTGAACTAAACTTGTTTACGAAGTTGGCACCGCCTTCGCGGGTGTGAGCGGAGGCTGGAGACGGACGTGAGCGACACCACCACCCACGCATCCGCGGTCCTGATCGGCGCCACCGCCGTGCTGATCCGCGGCGCCTCCGGCGCCGGCAAGTCGCGCCTCGCCTTCGCGCTGATCAATGCACAGGCGCAGGGCCAGCTGCGCTTTTCCCGGCTGGTCGGCGACGACCGCGTGCTTCTGGATGCCTGCAACGGACGCCTGCTGGTGCGCCCGGCCCCTTCTCTGACGGGGTTGATCGAGGTCCGCGGCCTCGGCATCCGCCGCCTGCCCTACGAGCCGGTAGCGACAGTCGGCCTGGTGGCCGACCTCGACGCGGCTGACGCCGAGCGGCTGCCGTCACGGGACGCGGCTCAAACCGCCATTTGCGGGGTAAATTTGCCGCGGCTTGCCGTCGCACCGGAGACGGATCCGCTGCCCCTGATCGTTTCATATCTGACGACATCCCCTGTGACTGGGGGATAGCGCCGGGTGAGAATTGACCCGGAAACAAGGCTGGAGTACCTCGTCGCCCCTTGTAGCGTTAAGGAAAATTAACCATGCCGGGCATAGCCTTCGGCGGCCGAAACCCCAGATAGAGGGCGCTGTGACATCGCCTTCCCGCGTTGCAGCAGAACGCCTATATAGCAAGTCAAGCCCTTGCAACGGGGCTTCGGATGCGCCTCAATGCGCCCCCAATCGTGCGGCGCAACATCAACAAGGCGCCCGCGAGGAGTTCGGAATGATCGGCCTCGTATTAGTGACCCACGGGCGGCTCGCCACCGAGTTTCGCTCGGCGCTTGAGCATGTAGTGGGTCCGCAAACCCAGATTGAGGCTATCACCATCGGCCCCGACGATGACGCCGAGCAGTGTCGCATGAACATTCTCGACGCGGTCAAACGCGTCGATTCCGGCGAGGGTGTCGCCATTCTCACCGACATGTTCGGCGGCACGCCATCCAATCTCGCCATTTCGGTGATGAGCCAGCCCAAGGTCGAAGTGCTTGCCGGTATCAATTTGCCGATGCTGATCAAGCTGGCCAAGGTGCGCGAGACTTCAACGCTCGAAGACGCGGTCGCCGCCGCCCAGGAGGCAGGCCGCAAATACTGCACCATCGCCAGCCGGGTGCTGAACGGCAAATGACGCTGCCGCGCAGCGACGCTCCCGACCCTCACGGCGCCGGCGTCAGCCGCGACGTCGAGATCGTCAACAAGAAGGGTCTGCACGCCCGGGCCTCCGCCAAATTCGTGCAGCATGCCGAAAAATACGACGCCGCCATCATCGTCACCTGCCGCGGCGAGACCGTGGGCGCCACCTCGATCATGGGGTTGATGATGCTCGCTGCCGGCCCCGGCTCGAAGATCGCCATCAAGGCCACCGGCAAGGACGCCAAGGCCGCGGTCGACGACCTCTGCGCCCTGGTCTCAGGCCGGTTCGGCGAGGAAGAGTAGTCCCGACAAGACGCCGGCTGAACCCGCCCGGTGCTCTCCTGCCCGGGCCAGGGTCAGCGATTGCCGCCTGAATCGGCTCAGAAAAGAATATAAAGAAATCTTTATATATGCATTGCGGCGTCCGGCGGGGCCTGTTATAGGCACGCCATTCAATGAAACCCCGCCCGGGAAGGATCGCGCATGCCTATCGCCAGTGAATACATCGTCAAGGACATCGGCCTAGCCGATTTCGGCCGCAAGGAACTCTCGCTGGCCGAGACCGAAATGCCCGGCCTGATGGCGACCCGCGAGGAGTACGGCCCGAAGCAGCCGCTGAAGGGCGCGCGCATCGCCGGCTCGCTGCACATGACGATCCAGACCGGCGTGCTGATCGAGACCCTGGTCGCGCTCGGCGCCGACGTGCGCTGGGTGTCGTGCAACATCTACTCGACCCAGGG
>JAEZEY010000139.1 GCA_023432845.1 Pseudomonadota bacterium | reverse complement strand
GGATGGCAATGGCGACATCGAGCAGCGCCGACTGGGTCATCACGCCATAGTTGTCGAGATCGTCGAGCGTTCCCATCGGCTCGTCGTAAAGATCGAACTGATGCGCGTCGACGATGCCGACCAGGCGCTCCGGCTCGATGCCGTAGCGATTGAGGCCCGCCATCAGTGCCGACGCCACCGGATGCGCCGCCGCCTCGCCCTCGCGTTGGCCTTCCAGCACCTCGCGCCACCATTGCAGGCGGATTTCGCCGGGCATCGGCTCGCGTGCGACATCGCGCACGCGGCCAATCTCGATGGCGAAGGCATAAAGCGCGAACAGCGCGTCGCGCTTGTCCGGCGGCGCGAACAAGGTCGCCAGGTAACGATCGCGGTCGGCTTCGCGCACCAGCGCCGCGCAGTAGTCGGAGTGGTCCGCCATGGCGATTCCTAATCGACCGCGATCAACCCGGCGCCGGCCCGGCGGTTCTCCGCCAACAACACATTGTAGGTGCGCACGGCTGCGCCGGTGGTCATCACATCGACTGAGATGGACAGATCGTGGAACATCGCTCGCAGCGCCGGCAGCAGGAACGCCGGATCGCGCCCGGCGCCAATGAGGAACACGTCCAGCGAATTGCCGCGCGCCAAGGCTTGCGCCAGCGTGTCCGCGGTCACATCCCTGATCGACGCGACCGGCCAGGCCCACATGCCGTCCGGAAAACATATGATCGAGCCGCGATGGGACATGCCGCCGAAGCGGAAGCCGCCATTGCCGTAGGCATCGATCGGCGCGGGCGTCGGCAGATGAGGCGTATCGTCGCCGATCCCGCCGGCCATCGTCAGCGACGGCCCTTGGGTTTCGGCCTGTTGGTGACCGAGGTCTTGCCGCCGGGACGTGTGGCCGGCTTGTCGGCAACCTCGTCGGTTCCGGTGTCCTCGACGAAGCGCGCCGGGATGGCGTTCGGGTTGATGATCTCGGGCTCCGGCTCCGCCGACAGCGCATCACGGCCTATGCCCACGCCGAGATAGATCAGGATCGGCGCCGCGATGAAGATCGAAGTGTAGGTGCCGACCAGCACCACCCCGAACAGCATGGTGGCGGCAAAGGAGTGGATCGCCTGGCCGCCGAACAGATAGAGCGCCAGCAGCGCTAAGCTGGTGGTGACATGGGTAATAATAGAGCGCGACAAGGTCTGGTTGACCGACGCGTTCAGAATATCGGCCATAGGCATCTTCTTGTAACGACGAAGGATCTCGCGAATACGATCGTAGATGACAACCGTATCGTTGAGCGAATAGCCCAGGATGGTCAGAAGAGCCGCGATGCTGGTGATATCGAAGTCGATCTGCGCGATCGACATGAACCCGATGGTGAGCACGAGGTCGTGCACGTTGGCGATCATGGCGCCGAGCGCGAATTGCCACTCGAAGCGGAACCACAGATATATCAGGATGCCGAGGATCGCGAGGCCGAGCCCGATGATCCCGTAAGACAGAAGCTCGCTGGAGACGCGAGGCCCCACCACCTCGACGCGCCGGTATTCGATCTGGTCGCCGAGCGCCGCACGCACCTTCTGCACCGCCGCCTGCTGGGCGGCGTCGCCGCCGGGCTGCTCGGCGATCCGGATCAGGACCTCGCCCGGGCCGCCAAACTGCTGCAGTTGTACCTCGCCGAGGTTGAGCTCGCCGAGCGTAGCTCGCATCTTGGCGATATCTGCCGGGCCCGCGGTATCGCGTATCTCCATCAGCGTGCCGCCGCGAAAATCGATGCCGAAATTCAGGCCGTGCGAGAAGTAAAGAACGATGGCGAAGATGGTCAGCAGCGCCGACAGCGGGAAGCTGATGCGCCGGAACCGCATGAAATCGAATTTGGTGTCGTCCGGCACAATGCGGAGAAGACGCATGGTAAATCTCCCCCTGTCAGATCGTTAGCCGCTGCGGGCGGCGCCAGCGCACCCACGTCGCAACGATCAGCCGGGTCACCGTGAAAGCCGTGAAGACCGTCGTGATGATGCCGATGCCGAAGGTGACCGCGAAGCCGCGCACCGGGCCGGTACCGATGTAGAACAGCACGGCGGCGGCGATGAAAGTCGTGATGTTGGAATCGAGAATGGTCGCCAACGCGCGCGTGAAGCCGGCGTCGATGGCATTGATGACCGAACGGCCGGCCCGAAGCTCTTCGCGGATACGCTCGTAAATCAGCACGTTCGAGTCCACCGCGATGCCGACGGTGAGCACGATTCCGGCGATGCCCGGCAGAGTCAGCGTGGCATTGAGCAAGGAGAGTACGCCGAAGATCATGCAAACGTTGATGGCGACCGCGATGTTGGCGAACAGGCCGAACAGCCCGTAGGTAGCAAACATGAAGATCACCACCAGCGCGGCGCCGATATATGAGGCGGTCTTGCCGCTCGCGATCGAGTCAGCCCCCAGACCCGGACCGACGGTGCGCTCTTCCATAATGGTCAGCGGCGCCGGCTGCGCGCCGGCGCGCAGCAGGATAGCGAGGTCGTTGGCGCTCTGCACCGTGAACGAACCGGAGATCTGGCCCGAGCCGCCGAGGATCGGTTCGCGGATCACCGGCGCCGAGATTACCTCGTTGTCGAGAACGATGGCGAAGGGCCGGCCGACATTTTCCTGGGTCGCCTGCGCGAACTTGCGTGCGCCGGAGGTGTTGAAGCGGAAGCTGACTATCGGTTCCGAGGTGCGCTGATCGAAGCCGGGCTGCGCATCGGTCAGATCGCCGCCGGAGACCAGAACGCGCCTCTCGATGAGATAGGGCGTTTTCGGCTCGGTGGAGCTGTACAAGAGTTCGGATTCAGGCGGCACGCGGCCCTGTAGGGCCTGCTCGACAGGCGTGTTGGAATCCACCATGCGAAAGTCGAGCTTGGCGGTCCTGCCGAGCAAGTCCTTGAGGCGCGAGGGGTCCTGAAGGCCCGGCACCTGCACCAGAATGCGGTCGACGCCCTGGCGCTGGATGAGCGGCTCGACGGTGCCGAGTTCGTTGACACGCCGCTCGATAATCTGGATCGACTGCTCGACCGACTGACGGATGCGCTCGAGCATGGCGGCATCGGTCACGGTCAGACGGATGAGATTGCCGTCGGACGAGACGTCGACGCTGCGCTGGCCGGTCCCGCCGAGAATGCCGCCGAGCGGCACCGACAGTTCGCGCAGCTTGGTCAGCGCCTGCCCGGCATTGGCCTCGTCGCGGACGCGGACCTCGACGCTGTTGCCGCGAATGGCAAGCCCGGTATAGCCGATGCGGGCATCGCGCAGCACGCGCCGCACGTCATCGCGAGTGGTCTCTACTTTTTCCTTCCGCACCGCGTTGGAATCGACTTCGAGCAGGATGTGCGAGCCACCCTGCAGATCGAGGCCGAGCACGATATGGCGCTGCGCCCACTTGGGCCATCCGGCGACCGTGTCGCTCGCAATGAAATTGGGAACGGTAAACAGGCAGATGACGAGCGCCGTAAGGACAATCGCCGCCGCCTTCCACCGCGAAATATAAAGCATGAGATCCTGGCTTGCTTGACCGGCTTGACGAAACGCCGCCGTCAGCTGGCAGCTTCGTCCTTCACCGGTTCACCCTTGGCGCGCACGTCGCTGATCATGCCGCGCATCTGGCGGATGCGGACACCGTCGGCGATTTCGACTTCGAGTTGGTCGTCGTCCACCACCTTGGTGATCTTGCCGATGAGGCCACCGCTGGTGACGACGGTGTCGCCGCGGCGCACGTTCTTGACCATTTCCTGATGCGCCTTCACCCGCTTTTGCTGCGGGCGCAGGATCAGGAAGTACATGATCACGAAGATCAGGATGAACGGCAGCAGCGACATCAGGATGCCGCCGTCGCCCCCGAACCCCGGCGCGCCTTGCGCATATGCGGACGTGATGAACATCGTTTTTCAGACCCCTGGCTGTTTTTCGGTCGTGCCGGGCGGCTCGCCCCTGCCGGACCCGGCTCAAATCGCTTGAATTCGGCGCGGACTATAGCGGCCGCCCGCTCAATTGCAACGCTGCCAGAACCCGGAATCAGAGGCGATTTCTTGGCCGTTTTCAGTCGTTTCCGCACCTTCGGGTTGCCCGGCCAGCCAGCGCCCGCTATGCAGCAGCCCGTCAGTTCCGAAAGCACCGCCATGGCCAAAAAGAAGACTTCGAAGACCGCGCTCAAGGCAAAAGCGCCAACCCGCAAGCCGGCAACGTCCGCCTCCCGGCCGAAAGCCGCCAGCGGCACCGATCCAATCGTGCTGGCGCGCATCGCCGATGCGCTGGAGCGGCTCGCCCCGCCGGCCAGGAAGCCGATCGACCTCGAGGCCGCCGACGCCTTCGTCTGGCACCCGGACGGTCAATTGTCGCCGGTGCCCCGCGTCAACCGCGTCGGGATGTCGCTGCTCAAGGGCATCGACCGGGTCCGCGACACGCTGGTCGAAAACACCGAGCGTTTCGCCCGTGGCCTGCCGGCCAACAACGCCCTGCTCTGGGGCGCGCGCGGCATGGGCAAGTCGTCACTGGTGAAGGCCTCGCACGCCTCGATCAACGCGGCGCTGGCCAAGGCCGGCGGCAAGCTGCCGCTGAAGCTGGTCGAGATTCACCGCGAGGATATCGAGACGCTGCCGAACCTGATGGCGATCACGCGCGCCTCGCCGTACCGCTTCGTGCTGTTCTGCGACGACCTGTCCTTCGACAACGAGGACACCAGCTACAAGTCGCTCAAAGCGGTGCTCGACGGCGGCATCGAAGGCCGCCCCGAGAACGTGATCTTCTACGCGACGTCCAACCGCCGTCACCTGCTGTCGCGCGACATGATCGAGAACGAGCGCTCGACCGGCATCAATCCGGGCGAAGCGGTCGAGGAAAAGGTGTCGCTGTCGGATCGCTTCGGCCTGTGGCTCGGCTTCCACCGCTGCTCGCAGGACGAGTTCCTCGCCATGGTGCAGGGCTACGTCAATCACTACGGCCTCAAGCTGCCGGAGGACGAACTGCGCCGCGAGGCTCTGGAATGGGCGACGACGCGCGGCTCGCGCTCGGGCCGTGTGGCGTGGCAGTTCATCCAGGAAATCGCCGGCCGCCAGGGCGTTGTGCTGAAGGACTAGCGCGCGAGCGCGCTAGTTGCTGGCGAGATACTTGGTCGGATCGACCGGTGTCGAGCCCTTGCGGATCTCGAAGTGCAGTTGCGGCGAGGTCACGTTGCCGGTCTGGCCGGACAGCGCGATCACCTGCCCGCGCTTGATGGTGTCACCGCGCTTGACCAGCAGTTCGCTCGCATTGGCGTAAGCCGACACATAGCCGTTGGCATGACGCACCAGCACAAGGTTGCCGTAGCCCTTCAGCTCGTTGCCGGAATAGGCGACCACGCCGTCGTCCGCGGCTTTGATCTGCGTGCCGACGGGCACGGCGATGTTGATGCCGTCATTCTGCGTACCGTTCGGCTTGGAACCGAAGCCGGCGATGACGCGGCCATGCACCGGCCAGCGGAAGGACTGCAGGCTGCCGGCGGGCTCGGCGACCTTCTCCGGCGCCGGTTCGGCCTTGGGCGTTTCCTGGCTGACCATGCGCACGCTCTGCGTCGGCTCGGCGGCGGGCGCGCGGTCGATCGGGATCGTGCGCGGCTGGCTCGGCGCATTGTTCGGCCAGCTCGATTGCGCGGCCGTGGTCTGGGGCCGCGTCACCTGCGGCGCAGGCGCGGCAGCGGCATAACGCTGCGGCTGCGGCGCGGCCTGCTTGGGCTGCTGCGCCATGACCTGGCGACTGTTGCCGGGCACCTTGATGCGGTCGCCAACATTGACCCGCGTATAGGGCGAGATGCCGTTGTGACGCGCCAGCGCGGCGAGCGTCATGCCATAGCGGCGCGACAGTCCGATCAGGCTTTCACCGGGCGCCACGACGTGCACGTTCTCGCGCACGGCAGGCGCGGTGTGAGCGACCGGTGCCGGAGTGGGAGCCCGCGAGTATGACGGAGCCGCCACCTGCGGTGCGGGCTGCGCCGGCGCGGCGCCAGCCACATAGCGCGGAATGACGAGGCGCTGGCCGGGACGGACCTGCGACGCATTGGAGATGCCGTTGGTCTGAAGAATGGCCGACACCGGCACGCCTTGGCGGCGCGCGATCATGTCGACGGTTTCGCCATTGCCGACGGTGACCGGATGACCGCCATCCCAGGTCCAGTGGCCCGCCGGCTGCGAAACACTGCCGGTGACGTCGCCGTAGCGCTGCACCGGCCGCGATCCATAAGACGTGCTGCCC
>JAEZEY010000328.1 GCA_023432845.1 Pseudomonadota bacterium | reverse complement strand
CCGCTGACGCGCTCGTCACACCATGCCGGCGAGGACTTCGCGCGGCTGAAGGCGGCGCGCGAAGCGCAGCTTGCTCGCTAACCGATGCCCCAGTTCACGAACAAGCGCCGCGTGCGCCATGCCGCGGCCCACATGTTCGACCTTGTCGCCGACGTCGAGAAGTACCCCGAGTTCGTGCCGCTGTGCCAGAGTCTGCGCGTGCGCAGCCGCAACGAGAAAGGCGAGGGCGTCGAGGTACTGACCGCGTCGATGACGGTCGCCTACAAGTTGATCCAGCAGACCTTCACCAGCCGCGTCACGCTCGACAAACCGAACCTGAAGATCCTGGTTGAGTATCTCGACGGCCCGTTCAGCCGCCTGCAGAACCGCTGGTCGTTCAAGCCGATCGGCGATGACGCCTGCGAAGTCGAGTTCTACATCGACTACGAGTTCAGGAGCCGCACCTTCGGCATGCTCATGGGCGCCGTGTTCGACACCGTGTTCCGCAAGATGGCGGCCGCCTTCGAGGAGCGCGCCGACAAGGTCTATGGGCGCAAGGCCGGCGTCTGACGCAAGCTCATGATTACTTTCGCGGCACCGCGGCAAGCGACGCCAGCATCGCGTCGCTCTCGGCCGAGCGCCGATAGGACCGGATCAGCTCTTCCGCATCCTTGATCGCGGGACCAACATCGCAGCCATGCTCGGCCAGCCAGATCAGCACCGCGAAGTGCTGGCCGCGCCCGCCGAGGCGGCCGAGCAATTCGTCGTAGGAACGGGGATCGTCGGCCTTCGGCCGGTACACCTTCGCGAACGCCTCGTTGATCTGCGTGAGGGCGGCGCGGCACAACTCAGGCGTCGCGTCGAGATCGAGCTGCGGCAGATAGGTCATCGCCATCCACGCCATGTGTTCGTCCGAGCGATTATTCAGCATCGTCACGATATCGGCATTGCGATGCGGCAGCGTCCGCGCGCCGGCCAAAGCCCGGTCGCGATATTCCGCCTCTTCGGTGAAGCCCCGCCAAGCCGTGAGCGAAGCCTTCGGCGTCAGCAGCGAGAACCGCTCGGGATATTCGCGCAGGATCAGGCCGAGCTCTTTGGGATCGCGCAGCCGCTTTAGTTCATAGAACTCGAAGGCCGGATCGTTATAGGCACTAGCCATCTGCTCCCAGGCCAGCGCCTCCGCGTCGCACGAGCAGCCATAGCCGACCAGCCACTTCATCGCCGTGACGGCATCGGTCACCTGCTTGGCGATGGCGGTGTACGGCTTCGTTTCACCGGACTTGAGCACCAGCGGCGCAACGTTCTGGCGCAGCTGAGCGCGGGCCTTGTCGCAAAGGGACGGCGTCGGATCGAGGTGGAGCCAGCCGAGATAGCGCAGCGGGAATTCGCCGCGCGCCAGCATGGCCTCGGCCTCGCTCTGGCGTGTCGGCAGGCTGCGCACGCGCCTGTTTAACTCGGTTTCCTTCTCGCCATGGAACGCACCCATGAAGGGCAGCAATTGCGCCAGACCGGCATTGGCCGGAAGCTTGTCGTAATCGGCCTCGGTCGTGGCGCGCGCCGCGGCGATCGTTTCTTTTGCGCTGTCGCGTATCAGGTTGAACGGCATAATCGCCAGGCACAGCACGAGGATGGCGCCCCAGATCGCCGGCGTCACGATGTGCGCCGGCAGTGTTGCGCGTAGGCCGGGCAGCAGCATCCAGAAAGCAAAGGCCAGCACGAGTGGCGGCACGCAGGCCGGAATGACGATCGGCCACAGATAGGGCGGCTGGCCGGGGCTTGTCAGCAGCCCCATGGCGAACAGCGAGACGATTGCGGATGCCGGAACTAGAATGACCGCAACCGTAACAACGGGCCAACCGGCGCCGCCTTTGGCGAGGGCGATGGCAAGTATGATCGCCAGCAGCACCCATAACGCGATGAGCGCTATCGCCGCATAAGCCTGCGAATAAGCGTTGCCGGCAGGGTCGCTGCCGGCCAGGTTGGACAGTAACGACACCGCGCCGACGTACAGGATCAAGACGAGAATGCTCAGGGCCACGCACAGGCCGAGCGTGACCGGCGAAACCTTCCCGACGATTGCCATCTATTGCCCCGTACCGCCGTCTGCAGAGCAGCAGTATGGCGCACTTCACGGCCGCCGCGAAATGGCCTAACCGTTCAGCCACCAGATCGAGGCATTGAGCAGCGTCGCGAAGCCGACCCAGAGTGCCAGCGGCGCGATGGCGGTGCCGGCCAGCCTGTCCACCCGGTAAAAGACAATAACCGTAGCAATGACCAGCGCGAGCTGCGGCACGATGTTGATCAGGCCGAGCAGCGGGCTCTCGGCTGCAAAGAACATCCACGACCAGGCCACGTTGAATAGAAGCTGCACGGTGAACAGCATGAGCGCGCGCGTGCGGGCCGCCGAGGGCGGCTGCCACATCACGCGGATCGCTGCGAATGCCATCAGCACATAGAGCGCCGTCCACACAGGGCCGAATATCCAGTTCGGCGGATTGAACGGCGGCTTGATGAGGCTCTCGTACCACGGCGCCAGATGCGGAAACGTCGCGATCTGGCCGAGCACCGAGGCCGCGACGATCGCGGCGATCGGCACGAGCGCGTGGTACCAGGGACGCTTGGCTTGGGTGTCGGTCATATCGCCTGGCGGGGTGGATAGGACTCCTCGTCCTTGGCCATATCGTGCAGCATTCTAAACGCCTGAAGTACGGAATGTTTCCGCACTTCGGCGCGGCCGATATCCCCGTACCGTTTCTCAGCGTGAACAAGCTTGCCGGAGCGCGATGCGACGGCGAAATGCACCAGCCCCACTGGTTTGGTTGGTGTGCCGCCATCCGGACCGGCGATACCGGTCACCGACACGGCGAGATGAACACGCGAATGGCCCAGCACGCCGGAGGCCATCGCTTCGGCGGCTTCGCGGCTGACGGCCCCGTGCTTGGCCAGCAGGTCGCGCGAGACGCCGAGCATCTCGTTCTTGGCTTCATTGGAATAGGTGATGAAACCGCGGTCGAGGATACTGGAGGTGCCCGGCACCTCGGTCAGCGTGCCGGCGACGAGGCCAGCGGTGCAGGACTCCGCGGTCGCGACCAGCAGGTTCTTGCGCTTGCAGATGTCGAGCAGGTCGCGCGCCGCCTGAACGATATCCTCATCCAGCATTGTCTTTCCTCACACCCGTCCCGGCCACGGCAGCCGCACCGTCGCCGTGGCATAGGCGGCGATGCCTTCGCGACGTCCGGTGAAACCGAGTTGCTCGCTGGTAGTCGCCTTTACGGCAACGCGGCCCGTCTCTAACCCGGTAATGCGGGCCACGGTTTCACGAATAGCGTCGCGGTGTGGGCCGATCTTCGGCGCCTCGCAGACAATAGTGAGATCGAGGTGGGCGATGCGGCCGCCGCGCGCCGCGACGCGCTCGCACGCAAATTTGAGAAAGCGGTCGGAAGCGGCGCCCTTCCACTGCGGATCCCTCGGCGGAAAGTGCGAGCCGATATCGCCATCGGCCAGCGCGCCGAGAATGGCGTCGGTCAGCGCATGCAGGCCGACATCGGCATCTGAATGACCGGTGAGGGCCTGGCTGTGCGCAATGCGCACGCCGCCGATCATCACATGGTCGCCCGGCCCAAAGGCATGGACGTCGATGCCGGTGCCGGTGCGCACATCGCTCAGTTGAGAAAGTTGCATCGCCTCGGCGCGCACGAAATCCTCCGGATGGGTAATCTTGATATTGGCACTCTCGCCGCCGAACACGCACACCTGCATGCCGACCCATTCGGCGAGGGCGGCGTCGTCGGTGAAGTCGGTGCGGCCTTCGCGTGCCGCGCGTCGGTGCGCTTCGAGAATCGGTGAGAAGGCGAACGCCTGCGGAGTCTGGACCGCGCGCAAGCGGGCGCGATCGAGTGTCTCGCCGACAAAGCCGTGGCTGTCGATGCTCTTGATCGTATCGGTAACGGCGAGGCCGGGAATGGCGGCCCCGGTTTCGGCCGTCGCCTCGATTGCGCGGGCGATCAGAGCGGCGCTGGCAAAGGGCCGGGCGGCGTCGTGGATCAGCACGATATCGGGAGCCTCGCCGGCGAGCGCTTCGAGGCCCGCGCGGACCGAGGCCTGCCGAGTGTCGCCGCCCGCGACCGGCTCGTTGACAGACAATCCATCGGCCGCCTGGCGGTAGAGTCCCTCGTCCTCCGGGCGGATCACCGGCTGGATGGTGTGGATAAGCCCGCAGCCGGCGAAGGCCGTCAGGCAGTGGCGCAGCACAGCCTTGCCCCCCACGGAGCGGAATTGCTTGGGCACCGTCGAACCGGCCGCCCGAGTGCCGCGCCCGGCTGCGACGATGACGGCTGCGATTTTCGGCATAGTTGGATCGTTCCTGCCCGATTTCTCGCCGTTCGCTTTACCGTGTTCGCCACGGCCTGCAAACGCAGGATTGTCGCCACCCGAACCGGTCCATTTGGGAAGCAGGGTGGCGAAAGCACCGTCAAGCATATTGC
>JAEZEY010000296.1 GCA_023432845.1 Pseudomonadota bacterium | reverse complement strand
ACAAGAAAGCGTCCGATGCCTGACACCGACCAACAGCCCGTCTTCGATTTCCTCGCCACGCGCGAGCGCGATGTGAAGCGCATCGACACCCATGCGGCCAGCGTATTCCTGTCGGGCGATCGCGCGCTGAAGGTGAAGCGCGCGGTGCGGTTCCTCTTCCTCGATTTCTCGACGCTGGAGAAACGCCAGGCCGCCTGCGAGGCGGAGATCGAGGTCAACAAGCCCTTTGCGCCGAAGGTCTATCGCGGCGTCGTGGCCATAACGCGCGAGCCGGATGGCACGCTGGCGATCAACGGCAAGGGCACGCCAGTCGAGTACGCCGTCGACATGGCGCGCTTCGATGAGACGCAGACTCTCGATCATGTCGCCATCCGCGGCGGCATCGACGAGACGCTCGCCGACCGGCTGGGCCGCGCGGTGGCGAAGGCCCACCAAATCGCGCCGGCGCGGCGCGATGCGAACTTCGCCGCAGCGCTGCATGAGATCATCGCGCAAAACGACAGCGAGCTCGCCGGGTTTCCCGACCTTTTCGAGGCCAGCGCCGTCCAAGCGCTGACGGCTGCCAGCCGCGCCGCGCTCGAGCGGCTACGCTCCCTCCTCGTAGACCGCGAGCGTGCCGGCCATGTGCGGCGCTGCCATGGCGACCTGCATCTCGGCAATCTGGTGCTGATCGACAACGCGCCGATGCTATTCGACGCCATCGAGTTCAACGAAAAGCTGGCGATCATCGATCGCTTCTACGATTTCGCCTTCCTATTGATGGATCTGATTGAGCGCGATCTTGCGCCGGCGGCGACCACGGTGCTCAACCGCTATCTCACCGAGATCGGCGACGACAGCGATCTCGATGCGCTGGCGCTGCTGCCCTTGTTGATGTCACTGCGCGCCGCGATCCGTGCCAAGGTGACCGCGGCGCGGCCAAACCGCGATGCCTCGCTCGACGCCCGTGCCCGCGATTATTTCGCGCTGGCGCAAAGATTGATCGCGCCGCCCGCGCCGCGCCTGATCGCCGTCGGCGGCCTGTCGGGCACCGGCAAATCGGTACTGGCGCGGGCGCTCACGACATATGTGCCCCCGCTGCCCGGCGCGGTCTGGCTGCGCAGCGACGTCATCCGCAAGCAACTGTTCGGCAAAGCCGAGACCGAGGCGCTGCCGGGCGAGGCCTATGCTCCCGACGTGACAAACCGGGTCTACGCGACCCTTGCCGCCAAGGCCGCGCGAATCATCACGGCCGGGCATTCGGTCATCGCCGATGCCGTGTTTGCCCGCGTCGACGAACGCGCCGATATCGAACGGGCCGCTCCCCAAGCGTTCCACGGTCTGTTCCTGACGGCCGATCTCGATACGCGGCTCGCCCGCGTCGGCGGCCGGACGGGTGACGCATCGGATGCCGATATCCGGATAGCGCGCGCCCAGGAAGACTACGACCTCGGCGATGTCATGTGGACCAAAATCGATGCCTCGGAGACGCCGGCGCAGACGCTAAAGAATGCCCTCATGGCCCTGAAGGCGTGAAGCCATGCGCCCAGCGGCCCCCGCCCCGCCGCGCGTAGCCGTGGCCACGGCGCGAAAAACGATGCATAGCTCTTGCACTGCGCGGCCGCTTTCCCGGGTTCCCGATCATGCTTTCCATTAGAAAACCGGGAATTTCGGCCCGCCAGATTGCGGTCGGACTGGCCGGCTTTTTCGCGTTCATCAATCTCTATTCTATGCAGTCGATTCTGCCGCTGCTGGCGGTGGACTTCGGCACCGGGGCGGCCGGCATTTCGCAGATCATGACGGCGAGCACGCTGGCCGTCGCACTGACCGCGCCTTTCACCGGCACGATCGCCGACGTGCTCGGCCGCAAGCGCGTCATCGTCACCGCCATGCTGCTGCTCGGCATTCCCACAGTGATGTGTGCGCTTGCGCCGGACCTGCATTCGCTGGTGATCTGGCGCTTCATCCAGGGACTGGTGCTGCCGCCAGTGTTCGCCGTTACGATCGCCTATATCGGCGACGAGTGGGAGCCGCACGAAGTCACGTCCGCCGCTGGCGTCTATACATCGGGTGCGGCGCTAGGCGGCTTCTCCGGCCGCTTCTTCACCGGCATCCTCGCCGACCTGATCGGCTGGCGCAGCGGCCTGATGGTGATCGCGGCGCTGACGCTGGCCGGCGCCATTGCGATGATGATGCTGTTGCCGCGCGAAACCAAATTCGTGCGCTCGGAGGGCCTGATCGCTTCGGGCCGGCAGATGCTGCAGCACTTCCGCAGCGGACAACTGCTGGCGACCTATGCGGTCGGGTTCGGCGTGCTGTTCTGCTTTATCCTGACCTTCACCTACATCAACTTCCGGCTTGCCGCACCGCCTTACAATCTGTCGTCGACATGGCTCGGCGCAATTTTTGTCGTCTATCTGGTGGCTTCGGCGGTGACGCCGCTCGCCGGACGCGGGGTCGCGCGCTTCGGCCGCCGGCACGTCATGATCCCGGTGATCTTGGTCTGGATGGGCGGCATCCTGCTGACGATGGCCTCGCCGCTATGGCTGGTGCTGCTGGGGCTCGTCATCTGCGCCGCCTGCGGCCTGACCTGCCAGACGGTGTCGACCGGCTTCGTCACGGTCACGGCAAAGGTCGGTCGCTCGTCGGCGGTCGGACTTTACGTGACCAGCTTCTATATCGGCGGCGCATTCGGCGCCGCGCTCGGCGGCATCGCGTGGACCCTCGGCGGCTGGCCGGCCTGCGTGGCGCTGCTCGTGGCGATGATGACGATGATGGTAGCGATCGTCTATTTCCTCTGGGCCGGGCGCACGCCGCCGGTGGTGCCGGCCGGGCCGTCCTGATAGCGTCCCGGTCCGCGACCGAGCCGCGAGGATAACCACGCATCGGGAATGCGACTAGGACGGACAAGGGCGGCAACACAATGACTTCTTCTCTTTCAAGGGCGCAGCGCGATTTCCTCGTTTCCATCGACACGCCGACGGTGTGCAATCTCATCGAGATCGTGGCGCCGGAACGCCGCGGCTTCGGTTACACAGTGCGCCACCTGCACTGTCCCTTCCCCGACCTGCCGCCAATGGTCGGTTTCGCCAAGACCGTGACCATGCGCGCGCAGGATCGCGTGCCGCTCGGCGAAGCGGGCTATATGGCCAAGCGTCTTGACTATCTCGACTATGTCGCCGCCGAGCCGCAGCCCGGCATTGCCGTGATCCAGGATCTCGATGATATCGTCGGCTACGGTGCATTCTGGGGCGAGGTGCAGTCCAACGTGCACAAGGCGCTCGGTTGCCTCGGCACCATCACGAATGGCTCGGTGCGCGATATTCCGATGATCCCCGACGGCTTCCAGATGCTGGCCGGCTCGCTGGCGCCGTCGCACGCCTTCGTCCATGTCGTGGACTACGGCGTGCCGGTGAACATCCACGGCATGGCGGTGCGCTCCGGCGACCTGATCCACGCCGACCGGCACGGCGCCGTTGTGGTGCCGCTCGAGATCATAGACGCGATGGAGGCGGCCCTGCCCGGCCTCAATGCCAAGGAAGCCAAGATTATCGAGGCGGCCAGATCCGGCGCGGGGCTCGCGGCGATCAAGGCGGCGATGAAAGGCTAGCGTTCGCGCAGCGCCTGCCACCGGCAATACCATGACCGTCAGGGACAGCGCCTCCTACGTCTTTCTGGCGATCGTCTGGGGCTTGTCCTTTCTGGCGATGCTGCGTGGCGTCGAAGCCTTCGGCTGGGTCGGGGTCGTCACCTTCCGCTGCTTCGTCGCCGCCGCGACCTTAATTCTGGTTGCTGCAGCGACCGGCCGGCGGCTCAAGCTCGGCGCCGGCTGGCGGGCCTTCGCCGTGGTCGGCGCCACCACTGTGGCCGGCCAGCTTATCGGCCTGTCATTCGGCCTGCCGCTGATCGGCACGGCGATGTCGGCGATCCTGGTCGCCACAATTCCGCTGTTCTCGATGCTGATCGCGCGGCTGTGGGGCATCGAGCAGCTGACGCGCCGCCATCATGTCGGTCTCGTGCTCGGCTTTGCCGGCATGGCGGTGCTGGTCGGCTTTCCGGCAGTACCGTTCACGCCCGCCTTCGCGCTCGGCTGCGCGGCCACCCTCTTTGCCTGCCTGTGCGCGGCTTACGGCAGCTGTTACGCCAGCTACAAGCTCAAGGGCGTGAGTTCATGGGATACGACCGCGGGCGCATTCCTCGCCGGCGGCGTCATCACCTTACCGCTGCTGGTGTTCGTGCCGGTGCCGGGAACGCCGCAGCCGGTCGATTACCTCTATCTCTTTGTCCTCGGCGCCATCATGAGCGCCACGACCTATGTGCTGTATTTCCGGCTGGTCGGGACCATCGGCGCGACGCGCGCCATCAGCGTCGAATTCGCGGTGACGGTGGTGGCGGTGCTGGTTGGCGCCTTGATCCTGCATGAACCCTTGTCAGCGATGCAGCTCGCCGGGGCGACGACCATCATCGCCGGCTGCATGCTGGTGGTCGGGCTTTTCCCATCCTTCATGCGAGCGACCGACTAGGCCGCGGCGCTCGGATGCCATAGTGGCGCGTAGCCTCGCTGGAGAACACGGACGATGGACGGCGGCGTCAGCAGATCGGCCTCGTTACCACGCGGCCGCGGCAAGGCCGTGTCGTAGCCTTCGGCGGTCCAGTGCAGCAGGCTGTTGCCGCGCACCGCGAAGGCTTGGCCATCGCGGGCGACCATCGCGCCATCCGGCAGCGTATCGATGGCCGCGCGATGCGTCCGCTGGGCTCGTCCGTCTAGCCGTTCGTGGTGAAGTACATCGTCCATCCGCGGCGCGCTGTGCACGCACGGAAAGCGTTCGGCGAAAGCCTGAGCATCCTTGCGCCTGCATTCGAAGCACGGCCGGTGCCCGGCGGCGAACGCCGTCACCTCGTCGAGAAAAAACATTTCGGTATAGCTCTCGCCCCACACCGCTCGCCGCCGCCCCTTGAAATCGAGCACGCAGCAGATCCATTGCTTCGATGCCCAGCGCCGCGCGCCGAGTTGGCGCGCGGCATCGTGAATGCGGCCGCCGCGATTGCCCATCATGAGCCCGCGCGCCGGCACAGCGGCGAGCTCGGCAAAGGGCGTGACGCGATTCGGGAGCGGCATGGCCGTAAGTCTAGTACGGGCGGAGGGCCGCGCTAAGGCGAAATGGCGAAGAAAACGGCCGCCACGGCAGCCCCCGTGAACACGGCAAGAAAGTCTTTGCGTATAAGAACCATGACCAGCGCCGTCGCCGCCAGGGCGGCCAGGGAGCGCATTCCGCCATGCACCAAAGTCGGCGCCACCGTCGCGGCGATAACGGCACCGGGCAGTGCTTCGAGCATCCGCCGCAGCCGCGGCCCGATGACGAAGCGTCCGATCAGCCAATAGCCCACAATGCGCGTGAAATAGACGACGAGCGTCATCAACACGATGACAAGGAGGAAGCCGAACGCGTCCTTCTCAATCATCGTTGAACACCCCGGCCAGAGAGCCGGCAATTGCGCCGACGATCAGATACCAGTGGCCGCCCACGATGAATTCGGTCAACAGGGCGGCGCCGGCGCCGACCAGGATTCCGAAGGATTTGCGCGGGCCGCGCCACAGCGACACCAGCATGGCGACGAAGAAGGCCGGCATCATCAGGTCGATGCCAAATTGCCGGGGATCGGCGACCGCGGCGCCGGCGAGATAACCCGGCACCGACATGGTGCTCCAGACGGCGTACATCATCATGCCGCCGCCGAGCATAAAGGCCGGATCGCGTCCGCCTTTGTCGTAATAGCGCAGCGACGTCAGCCACGCTGGCTCGACGAGAAAAAACAAGGTTGGGTAAGACTTGTACGCCGGCGACGAACCGAGCAGCGGGCGCAGCGTGGCACCGATCATCACATAGCGGGCGTTGATCAGCGCCGTGAGCGCAACGATGCCGGCGATCGCGCCGGCCGTCAGGGTCTGCGGCCAACTGTCGAGCACAACCATCTGCGCCACGCCGCTGAGCACGGTTGCGCTCATCAGCAAGGTCTCGAAGAGGGTCAGGCCCTCGCGCGCCGCCAGGGTGCCGTAGGCCATGGCGAAAGCGACGAGGCCGGGACAAAAAGGCACCACACTGAGCGCACCGTCGCGAAAAGCGGCCCAGGTCCAATATTGCGCGGGTTTCAGACCGGCCGGGGAATCGGCGTTTGGCGGGGTCATTGCCAGACCACCGCTATCGCACCCCAGCGGCGAGGAAAAGCCCAAAAGACGGACGCCCGCCATCGCTGTCGGAAGTAACCTGATCGTCGCCTCCTCTGCGAGAGGTGCGACGATCGTCGTGACCCGTTTAGTCTGCGCCGTCGGTTCAATAACAGCGCCCGTCAGTGCACACGCAGATGATGCGCAATGCAAAACGCCCGCCTTGCGGCGGGCGTTTGGGACTTGTCGCGGCGTCGCTGGGGGATCAGCCCAGCGGCTGCGGCGCCACATCGCCGGTCGGTGCGTCGGGACGCGGCCGCGGCTTGCCGGCCGGCGGCACGGCGGAGCCGCGCGGCGTCGCCGGTTCGATCACGGTTTCGCGCACCGGGCGAATTCCGTTGAGCAGATCCTTGATCTCGTCGCCGCTCAGCGTTTCGTATTCGAGCAGGCCCTTGGCCAGCGTTTCGAGATCGTCGCGCTTCTCGGTGAGGATGCGGCGGGCTTCGGCCTGACCGGCCTCGACCAGCTTGCGCACCTCGGCGTCGATCTTGCGCGAGGTCTCTTCCGAGACGTTCTGCTGGCGCGCCACCTGATAGCCGAGGAAGACCTCGTCCTGGTTCTCGCCATAGGCCACCGGACCGAGTTCATCCGACAGGCCCCAGCGCGTCACCATGCGGGCGAGCTTGGTGCCCTGCTCAATGTCCGACGCCGCGCCCGACGTGACCTTGTCGCGGCCGAAGATCAGATCCTCCGCGACCCGGCCGGCCATGATGATGGCGAGACGCGAGGTCATCTGCTCGAGCGACATCGACAGTTTGTCGCGCTCGGGTAACTGCATGACCATGCCAAGCGCACGGCCACGCGGAATAATGGTGGCCTTGTGGACCGGATCGGTTGCCTTGACGTTGAGGGCAACCAGCGCGTGGCCGCCTTCGTGATAGGCGGTGAGCAGCTTCTCCTCGTCGGTCATGACGAGCGACTTGCGCTCGGCGCCCATCATCACCTTGTCCTTGGCGTCTTCGAACTCCGACTGCATGACCATGCGCTTGTTGCGGCGCGCGGCCATCAGGGCGGCTTCGTTGACCAGGT
>JAEZEY010000292.1 GCA_023432845.1 Pseudomonadota bacterium | reverse complement strand
GCGCCGAGGCCCATACCGGCCTGCAGCAGCACGAAGCCCTTGCGGATGCGCGGAATGAATTTCGCGGCGTCGTGGCTCAGCACGTCGTCGTCGGCAACAAATGCGTCGCGGATCATCACCGTATAGGTGGCGCTGCCCTCGAGCGCGACGAAATGCGCGTTCTGCGCCAGCGTGACGTTGCCGCTGCCGGCGCGGAACACCGCCATCACACGGCGGTCCTGCTCGTTCTCCAGCGCGAACACGGCCGCGAACAGATGGCCGTTCTGCACGTTCGACACGAAGGGCAGGCGTCCGGTGACCTGATAACCGCCGGCCACTTTGCGGCCCTTGAGCGCCAGAGGCTCGATGCCGGAAAACGCCTTCATCGCATTGGACAGGCCGGTGCCGCCGAGTTGCTCACCGGCGGCGACGCTGACGAGATAACGCGCGCGGGGCGACGGGTGGTCGGCCTGATTGAGATACCAGCCGAGCGCGTCCTGGCACCACATGCAGAAGCCGGTGGTGATGCAGGCGGCCGAGACCTCGGCCATGGCGTCGATCGCGCCGATCAGACTGCGCGCGCTGTCGTCGATTGTGTGATGCGCGAAAGCACCGGCCTCGCCGAGGCTGCGCAGCACCGCCTCGGGATAAAGCCCGTCCTCGTCGATCTGCCGCACCAGCGGCCGCAGATCGCGCGCGATGACGTCGGCGATGCTGCGGGCCGGCGCTTCAGCTTCGGCGAGTTGATGCGACATCAGCCGTGATCCCGCGTCACGGCAACCGGCACCGGGTTCAGTACGGTGTTGAGCACCGGCGACCACTTGGCGGCATGGGCGACGAGTTCGTCGAGTTCGGCTTCGGTGGCGCCATCGGCGGCAACGCGCGCCTTGACGCGCACCGCGGTCAGCCCGAGCGGCTTGGGCGACAGATCACCGACGCCCCACACCGACGTGATGTTGATATCGCCTTCGAGCTCGACCTCGATCGAGCGCACGGTCCAGCCGCGCGCGACGGCATTGGCCTGGATGCCGACGGCGACGCAGGAGCCGAGCGCGGCAAGCAGCGCCTCGGTCGGGTTCGGCGCGGTGTCGTCGCCGAGCAACTGCGGCGGCTCATCGACGATATGTTCCGGCAGATTACGGATGAAGTTCTGGTGACGGAATTTCTTGCCCTCGGCGACGGTGCGGCAGCGCACGGTGCGCACGGCGGTCGGATCGGACTTGCCCTTGTCGGCCAGCGCCTTGAGGCCGTCCTTGTCGATCGGTTCGAAAGTGGCGACGGTCTTGAGCGAGGTTGCGGTCATGGTGGTGTCTCCGGCTGTTTAAAGGGACGTTGTCATCAGGCGGTCGGTGTCCAGTGCGCGCGCCGGATCAACAGAGCGAGGGCGGCATCGAGAATGAAACCGATGACGCCGATGAGAATGACGACGGCGCCGAGGCGGTCGTAGGAGAGCGTGTCGCGCGCGTCGTTGATGGCGTAGCCGAGGCCGCTGGTGATGCCGAGGAATTCTGCCGGCACCAGCACGATCCAGGCGACGCCGAGCGCGAGCCGTAATCCGCCGAAGATGTCGCGCGCCACGGCGGGAAAGATCACGCGATGCAGGATCGCGAGCGGCTGGCCGCCGAGATTGGAGGCCATCGCCAGCCACACCGGATCGATGCGCTTCACGCCGGCCGCGGTGGCGAAGATGATCGGCCACACCGAGGCGACGGCGATGAGAAAGACGATGGCGCCGTTCCAGCTCGCGAACATCAGGATGGCGATCGGCATCCAGGCGAGCGGGCTGATCATGCGCAGGAACTGGAACGGAAACTGCAGCAGCTCCTCGAGCAGCCGCCAGCGGCCGATAGCGAGGCCGACCGGCGTGCCGATGACGAAGGCCCAGAACAGACCCTGCAGCACGCGCGACAGGCTTGGGCCGGCCGCCGCCGCGGCATCGCCGGAGGCGACCATCTGCCACAGCGCCTGCAACGTGGTGCCGACAGTGAAACTGTGAAACGCCGACAGCCGCGGCGTGCTCTGAATGAGCAAGCCGCCCAGCCACCACAGGCCGACAACGATGCCGATGCCGGCGAGCGGCATGACGACGCGCCGCAACGCCGTCAGCCCAAGAACGGACGGCGCCGGCGCACTGGCATGATCGGCGGCGATGGACATCAGAGCGCGAGCACTTCCTGGCGGTCGAACGGATTGGCGCGGTCGACGCTCGGATCGTTGAGCCAGTCCGGGTTCTTGCCGATGGCTTCCTTGACGAAGCGGTAGTCGACCAGATCCCTAGCGACGAAGTCGGGGTCGAGGCCCTTGAGGAAGGTGGTATCGCCTTCGACCAGTGTCTTGTTCATGTGCTCGACGATCAGGCGCGTCGCCGACGGATAGGGCCACGGCTGGAAGTCGATGCGGCCGTTCTTCCAGTCGCGGTGACGAATGGCGCCGCTTTGCTCGTAGGCCGGGCCGTAGTCGGTGACCGCCTTTTCGACGACGTCGGCCGGCGCCGGCAGATAGCCTTTGCCGTCGCGCGAGATCAGCTTCGCCACCTCGGCCTTGGTCTTCGAGGCATAGACATGGGCGCGAACGACGGCGTCGGTGACCTTCTGCGTCCACTCCGGCTTGTCGCGGGTGTAGCTCTCGTTGGTGCAGATGACGCAGCAGGGATGGTTCTTCCAGATGTCGCCGGTGAAGCGCAGCATCTTGGCCCCGGCGCGCAGTTCGCCGAGCGCGTTGAACGGTTCGGCGACGATGTAGCCGTGGATCTTCCTGGCCGCGAGCGCGGTCGGCATGTCCGGCGGCGCCAGAATCTGCAGCGCGCATTCGTCGGCGGCGAGTTCGGCCGTTTCCGGCTTGATCACCGGCTTCACGCCGGACTGGCGCAGCGCGTATTGCAGCACGATGTTGTGCATCGAGTACCAGAACGGCACCGCGATGCGCTTGCCGCCGAGGTCGGCGAATTTGGTAATGCCGGTGTCGCCGCCGACGACGAGGCCCGAACCATTGGTGTGGCCCCAGGCGAGGATCTTCACCGGGAATTTGTTGTTGTAGCGCATCCACACTGGGATCGGCTTGAGCAGATGCACGAGGTTGAACTTGCCGGAGGCGAAGCCTTCGACCAAAGCCGACCAGCTGCGGATCAGCACCGGCTTCTCGGCCTTGAGGCCGGCTTCCTCGAAGTAGCCCTTGGCATGCGCCGTCAGCAGTGCGGTGGCGTCGGTGATCGGCAGATAGCCGATGCGCACGACATCGTCGGTCGCCTGCGCCCTGGCGACGTCGATACCGTTGGCGGCGAGCAGCGCGGCAAGGCCGCCGCGGGCGAGATAGTCAAGCGTGTCGCGCCGCGTGATGCCGCCGCCGTCGAGCGGCGCGCAGCACAGGTCGGCGTTGAACTTTTTAAAGAAGTTGGACATGCGATTTCTTCTCCGGTCAGGCGGCTTCGCGCCGGTCCGACAATTGGGCTCTGAGTTCCTGTTCGGCGTTGCTGCCGAGGCGTATGTCGCGCTCGATGCGGCCGGGTGAGGCGGCGAGCACGAGAACGCGATCGGCCAGCGCCGCCGCATCACTGAGATCGTGGGTGACGGTGACCAGCGTCATGCCGCGCGCTTTCGCCAGCCGGCGAATGTCGGTGCGCAGCGCGGCGCGCGTTTCCTGATCGAGCGCGGAGAAGGGTTCGTCGAGCAGCAGCACGGCGGGATCGC
>JAEZEY010000279.1 GCA_023432845.1 Pseudomonadota bacterium | reverse complement strand
GCAGTCAGGCGCGAGCACGATGCGCTCGGCCGGGACATGCGGCAACGCGCGGCGAATGCGCGCGGCGACCGTTTCCGGCGCCTCGACGGTCATGTCGGACAGGTCAAGCACGCCGAGAATAATGGTCTTGCCGGGCAGCGTCTCCAGCACCTTGCAGTCGAGGTTGGACTGCGCGGTTTCGATCGATACCTGATTGATGGCGGTGTTCGCGAGTTCGGGCAGGAACGAATAGCCTTCCGGCCGCTCGTGGATGATAGCCGCATAGCCGAAGCAGATGTGAACGGCAGTCGTCCCCTTGACGCCATCGAGCGCGGTGTTGAGGCCGTTGACGCCGAACTCACGCGCCTTGGCCGGCCGGGCCTGCATATAGGGTTCGTCGATCTGCACGATGTCGGCGCCCGCGGCGAACAGGTCCTTAATCTCCTCGTTCACCGCTGCCGCATAGTCGAGCACCAGTTCCTGCTCGTCCTTGTAGAAATCGTTCTGCGCCTGCTGCGACATAGTGAAGGGGCCGGGCACCGTGATCTTGATGACACGGTCGGTGTTGGCGCGAAGGAATTGAACGTCGCGAACTTCCACCGGATGCTTGCGGCGGATCCTGCCGGTAATGCGCGGCACGGGATTGGGATGGCCGGAACGATCGAGCGCGGTGCCGGGATTGTCGATATCGACGCCTTCGAGCGCGGTGGCAAAACGGTTGGAGTAGCTCTCGCGCCGCATTTCGCCGTCGGTGATGATGTCGAGACCGGCGCGCTCCTGATCGCGGATGGCGAGCAAGGTGGCGTCGTCCTGCGCCTGGTCGAGAAATTCCGGCGCGACGCGCCACAGTTCCTTCGCGCGCACGCGCGGCGGAAAGCGGCCGGCGAGTTTGGCGCGGTCAATCAGCCAGTCCGGCTGCGCGTAGGAACCGACAAGGCTCGTCGGAAGCAAGGGCAACGCCATCTGATCCTCCCTGAAACCGGCGCGCCGTTCGACACGCTCCTGATCTTAGTGGGAAGTATCGACTTTCTGATCCGCCGCAGCAAGACTCATAGCCAGCACGCGCGCAACGTGCTGCGCTTCGCGCCCGGCGCCGTCGTGGATCTGATGCCGGCAGGACGTGCCGTCGGCGACGATGATGGCGTCGTCCGCCGCCTTGCGCACCGCCGGTAGCAGCGACAGCTCGCCCATCTTCAGCGACACGTCGATGGTGTCGGCCTTGTAGCAGAACGATCCGGCCATGCCGCAGCAACTCGATTCGACGGTCTCGACCTTGAGGTCGGGCACCGCGCGCAGCACGCTTTCCACCGCGCCCATGGCAGCAAAGGCCTTCTGATGGCAATGGCCGTGCAACAGCGCCGGCTTCGGCAGCGCCTTGAACGGGAACACGACGCCGGCCTTGATCTCGCGCGCGAGAAACTCCTCGAACAGCATCGCCTGCGCCGCGACTTCTGCGACGCCCTCGCCTTTCATCAGCGCCGGCATTTCGTCGCGGAAGGTGAAGAGGCAGCTCGGCTCCAGCCCGACAATCGGCACGCCGCGCTTGGCGAAGGGCGCCAGCGCCGCCAGCGTGCGCTGCATCTCGCGGCGGGCTTCATCGACCTTGCCGGCCGAAAGGAACGTGCGGCCGCAGCACAGAGGCCGGCCGCCATCCTTCGGCCTGACGGCATGAACATGATAGCCGCCAGCCGCCAGCACCTTCATCGCGGCGTCGAGATTCTCGCGCTCGAAATAACGGTTGAAGGTATCGGCGAACAGCACGACTTCGCGCAGCGGCTTGGCGCCTTCGGAAGACGTTGGACGATGTGGCCAATCGCTGCGGTCGCGATAGATGTCGCTGCGCCAATTCGGCAGGCTGCGCCGCGCCGAGAAATTGGCGAGGCTTTCCGAGACGCGCTTTAGTAGCGGCCAGCGATCACGCAGATTGAATAGCCAGGGCAGACGCGCGGCATACGGCGCATAGCGTGGCAGATAGCCGACAAGCCGATCGTGCAGCGACAGGCCCTTCTTCTTCACCCGCGCCGCCAGCACCTCGATCTTCATGCGCGCCATGTCGACGCCGGTCGGGCATTCGCGGCGGCAGGCCTTGCAGGACACGCACAGCGACAAGGTCTCGGCCATCTCGTCGGACGACAGCGCATCCGGTCCAAGCTGCCCGGTCACGGCGAGCCGCAGCGTATTGGCGCGGCCGCGCGTGACGTCGCGCTCGTCGCGAGTGACGCGATAGGACGGACACATGGCGCCGCCGGCCAGCTTGCGGCAGGCGCCGTTGTTGTTGCACATCTCGACCGCGCCCTGAAAGCCGCCGCCCGAACCGGGAAAGGCCGACCAGTCGAGCTCGGTCTTGATATCGAGACCGCGATAATTCGGCTTGTAACGCAGCAGCGAGCGGTCATCGAACTTCGACGGCCGCACCACCTTGCCGGGATTGTAGAGCCCGTTCGGATCGAAGCGATCCTTTACCTCCTCGAAGGCGCGCGCGAGGCGCGAGCCGAACATCGGCTCGTTGAATTCCGAGCGCACCAGGCCGTCGCCATGCTCGCCGGAATGAGAGCCCTTGTATTCGCGAACCATGGCGAAAGCCTCCTCGGCGATCGCGCGCATGGCGTGGACGTCTTTTTCCAGACGCAGGTTGAGGACCGGCCGCACATGCAGGCACCCCGAGCCGGCATGCGCATACCAGGTGCCGCGCGTGCCGTGCTTTTCGAAGATGGCGGTGAGCCGCGAGGTGTAATCGGCGAGGTGCTCAAGCGGCACCGCGCAGTCCTCAACGAAGGACACGGGTTTGCCCTGCTCCTTCATCGACATCATGATGTTGAGGCCCGAGGTACGCACTTCGGTAATCGCCGCCTGCAGTTCGGGATTGAGCACCTCGACCACGCCGCCCCATTTGACGCCGGTGTGGTCCCAGTGGAAACCGAGATCGCCGATCAGCTCCTTGAGCCGGCGCAGACGACGCAGGTTTTCCTCGTGATCGGTCTCGCCGAATTCGACGAGCAGAATGGCTTCCGGCAGATCGCGCACAAAACGATCCAGCGTCGGCTTGAAGATCGGGATGGCGCCGGCGAGTTCGAGCATGGTGCGGTCGACCAGTTCGACCGCGATCGGCTTGAGGCCGACAATGTGCTGGGCGCAGTTCATCGCCTCGTAAAAGCTACCGAAATGCACCGCGCCGACCGCGCGGCGTCCGAGCAGCGGCGACAGCTTCAGCTCGATGCGCGTCGAAAAGCCGAGCGTGCCTTCGGAGCC